>WGBS01000227.1 GCA_015494165.1 Gammaproteobacteria bacterium
ACTGGGAGCTGTCCACCGACCGTGCCAACGCCGCCCGCCGCGAGCTCGTCGCCGGGGGCATGGACCCGAAGAAGGTGGGCCGCATCGTCGGCTTCGCCTCCACGGTGCTGTTCGACAAGCAGGACCCCTACAATCCTATCAACCGCCGCATCAGCATCATCGTGATGAACAAGGCGACCGAGGAGGCCATGCGCGGCATGGAGTCCGCCCACCCGCCGGCGGCCGGGGAGGCCGGAAAGGACAAGCCGCCGGCGTCCGCCGCGGCCGCGGGGCACGGCTAGCCCGTCGCGAAGGGGCAGCGCGCGCGCAGCAGCCCGAGACGCGCGAAGGGCCCTTCCGGCCCGGCGCCGATCAGCGGCGCCCGCAGATAGATGCGCCGCTCCCGCCCGGGCTCCGGCACGAGCCCGAGCCGCTCGCGCGCGAAGGCGAGCAGGCGCGGGGGCGGGTCGGCCGTGCGGTCGGCGCGCCAGGCGAGCAGGCAGTCGCCGCGCCGCCGCGGAGGCGGCGGCAGGTAGAAGGCGTAGTGCGGCGTGGCCACGCGCGCCCGCGGGAACAGCACCCGGAGGTTGCCCGCGAGGTGCTCGTCGTCGGCGACGATCACGGCCGGGCGCAGGCCGAGGGCGCGCATGTCCGCCGCCCACGCCGGATACGGCACGTGCACGCGCTTCCACTCGCCCCACAGCGGCCCCGCGGCGAAGTACAGCACGCGGCCGACGAGCACCAGCCCGGCCAGCACCGCGGCCGTGGCGAGATAGGCGCGCAGCCTCGCCGGGGCGAGCGCGTGCGCGGCGGCCGCGCGGCAGGCGAAGGCGATCGGCGCGAGGAAGAGCACCGGCGGCAGCCAGCGCTGCTTCACGTAGCCGACGAGGCCGGCGGCGACGCCCGCGAGCAGCAGGCCGAGGCCGAAGGCCACCGAGCGGCGCGCCAGCGCGCATCCGGCACCGGGCCCCGGCAGCCGCGGCCGCCAGGCCCGCGGGAACAGGGCAAGCGCCACGAGCCACGCAGGGCTCAGGTACTCCGCCAGCGCGCGCGCCACGCTCACGAGCCCCGCACGCACGCGCTCGGCGTAGCCCGCCTCGCCCCCGCCGACCGTCCCGGCCGCGAGCGCCGCGAGGCTGAAGCCCTCGCGGTGCGCGGCGGCGAGGAAGGGCCCGACCACCACGGCCGCCGCCGCGACCGCGAGGAGCATCCGCCGGTCGCGCAGGCGCGCACGTCCCTCCGGGCGTGTCAGGGCGGCGAGCGCGAGGGCCGCGGCATAGAGCAGGAAGCTGTACTTCGAGAGCGTCCCGAGCCCCACGCACAGCCCCAGCACGGCGTAGCCGGCGGCCGTCGGCCGCTCGAGCACCTGGAGCGCCGCCAGGAAACCGAGCGCCATGAAGGCCGACTGGAGCGTGGTGTGGGTGAAGCCCTGGTGCACGCCGAAGCCGTAGAGCGGCAGCAGCGTGTAGCCGATCACGGCCGCCGCCGCGAGACGCGGCTCGCCGAGCACGCGCAGCGCCGCGCGATGGAGCGCGACCGCCGTGAGGAACAGCAGCCCGTAGCGCAGCACCAGATGGGGGGCGAGGCCCGGCCCCAGCAGCTCGTAGAGGCCGATGAGGAGCCAGGTGTGCAGGGGCGGCTGGCGGAAGCCGTAGTGCCACTCGAGCGACTGGGTGAAGATGGCCTGCTCGACGTCGTCCACCCCGAGCACCGGCGAGCCCAGCACGCGCACGAGCGCATGCGCGGCCAGCCACAGCCAGAGCACGATGAGGAAGCGCCGCTCGTCCATCGCAGGACCCCGCCGCTCGCCGGTGGGCGGCGCACAGCATAGCGGGCGTGCCCGCTCCTGTCGCGCCGGCGGGATACAATGGCCGGATGCGCCACCGTGTCGCCGGGGCCCTTCTCGCGCTGCTCTGCCTGCCGGGCGCCGCCGCGGCCGGGGGCTTCGCCGTGCGCAGCGGCACCGACCCCGAGACCGGACTGCGCTGGTGGCGCTGGCAGGCGGCCGGCGTCTCGGTCTACCTCGCCCAGCGCCTGCCGGACCAGACGCGCGCCTTCTTTCTGGCACGCGGCTTCGACCGGGCGAGCGCCGACCGCGTCGCGGCGGCCTGCGTGCTGCAGCTCGAGATCCGCAACCTGGACGCGCATGTCGTGGAGGCCGACCTGCGCCGCTGGCGCAGCATCGGCCCCGACGGCGCGCGCTCCCTGCTGCTGCGCGAGCGGTGGGAGGCCGAGTGGCGCGCCGCGGGCCTGCCGCGCGCCCAGCGCATCGCCTTCCGCTGGGCGCTCTTCCCGAGCCGCGTGCGCTACGGCCCCGGCGACTACAACTGGGGCATGATCGTCCTGGGGCGCCCGCCCGGCGCCCGCGTGGACCTGGCCCTGCGGCTCGCCGTGGACGGCCGCCCCCTCGCACCCGTGGTTCCGGACGTCGAGTGCGCCCCGGACGTGGAACGGCTGCGCTGAGCGTCGTGGCGCGCTAGGATGAGGGCGAGCGCCCCTGCCGCACCCGCTGGCGACCGCCGCCGAAGAGGAGCTCCTGGAGTGCCCCGAATGCCGACACGCGCGCTCGCGCTGATCCTCTGCCTGCTGCCCGTGGCGGCCCTGGCCGCGGGGCCCGCCCTCACCCGCGGCCTGACCCCGGTCGAGCCCCGGGTTCCGGCCCCCGACTTCCAGCTCGCGGACCTCGACGGCAAGCGCCTGCGCCTCTCGGAGCTGCGCGGCAAGGCCGTGATCCTCAACTTCTGGGCCACCTGGTGCCCCCCCTGCCGCAAGGAGATGCCCTCCATGGAGCGGGCCTGGCGCGGGATCCGCGAGCGGGGCGAGCCCATCGTGCTGATCGCGGTCAACGTGGGCGAGGACGCCGACACCGTCTTCGGCTTCACCGCCCGCATGGACCTGAGCTTCCCCATCCTCCTCGACGAGCGTTCCGAGGTCGCCGACCGCTACCGCCGGCTCACCGGCATCGGCACGATGGCGTTGCCGACCACCTTCGTCATTGATCCTCAGAGGCGGGTGGCCTACCGCGCCGTCGGCGGGCGCGAGTGGGACGACCCGGCGCTGCTCGACCCCGTGAGGGCCCTGCTCGGCGGCACGGCGCCGCCGAAGGCCGCGCGCGCCGCGGCGCGGGACTGAGGGGAGTGCGCAGCGCGACGCCAACCGCGCCCGCGCGGCACCGGCTCCGTGCCGCCGCGCTTCTCCTCGCGCTCCTCGCCTACGCCTTCGCCTTCCAGGGCAGCCGCGGGCTGTGGGAGCCGGACGAGGGGCGCTACACGGCTGTCGCCGTGGAGATGCTGCGCCTGGGCGACCCGCTGGTGCCCATGCTCCACCACGAGCGGCCGCACTTCACCAAGCCGCCCCTCACGTACTGGACCCTCGCGGCGGCGATCTCGGCCGGGGGCACGAGCGAGTGGGCGGTGCGCGCGCCCAACGCGCTCGCCTTCGCCGCCACGGTGCTCCTCCTCGTGGCCCTCGGCCGCCGCTACGTGCCGGAGCGCCCGTGGCTGCCCGCCCTGCTCTACGCCACCGCGCTCCTACCGTACGCCGCGGCCAACGCCGTCACCACGGACACCCTGCTCGCCTGGTGGGAGGCGCTCGCCGCCGGCGCCTACTTCCTCTGGCTCTCGGAGGGCTGGTCCGAGCGGAGGCGGCGCAGGCGCCTCGCGCTCATGTGGGCCGCCTTCGGACTCGCCTTCCTGACCAAGGGACCGCCCGGGCTCCTGCCCCTCGCCGCCATCGCCGCCTTCCACGCCCGCGAGCACGGCCCGCGGGCCCTCGCGCGGCTGGCGACGCCCGAGGGGCTCGCGCTGTTCGCCCTGCTCGGGCTGGGCTGGTACATGGCGGTCCTGGCCCACGAGCCGGCGCTGCTCGGCTATTTCCTGCGCGACGAGGTGCTGGGGCGCATCGCCGGCGGCATCCACCACCGCCACGGCGAGTGGTACGGCTGGGCGGTGGTCTACCTGCCGACGCTCCTCGTCGGCCTGCTGCCCTGGTGGCCCGCGGCGGTCGCGCGCCTGCTGCGCGCACGGCGCCGGCTCGGACGGCTCCCGCGGCCGGGCGATCCGGCCACGCGCCTGCTCCTGTGGTGGGTCCTCCTGCCGCTCGCGGTGTTCGTGCTGGCGCGCTCGCGCCTGCCGCTCTACCTGCTGCCGCTGTGCGTGCCGCTCGCGCTGCTCGGCGCGCGCGCCCTCGCCGACCTGCGCCCGTCCGCGGCGCTGCGCGGTGCGCTCGCGGCCTGGGTCGCGGCCCTCGTGGCGCTGCGCGCCGTGCTCGCCTGGCTGCCCTCGGAGGCGGACGACCGGCGCCTCGCCGCCTTGCTGGCGCCCCTCGCCGCCGGCGCGAAGGAGATGGTCTTCGTCGACGACAAGGCCCGTTACGGTCTCGCCTTCTACCTGGGCCGCGAGGTCGAGCGCGTCTGCCTCCGTGCGGCCTGCGCCTCGCGCACACGCTTCGGCCGTGACGAGCCGCTGGCGGAGGAGCTCGACGACGACCGCGGGCCCCTGCTGCTGCTGTTCCCGCCGGACGAGGCCCCGGCCCTGGCGGCCGCGGCGAGGCGCCGCGGCCTCGCCTTCGAGCCGCGCGGGCGGATCGGCCGCTGGGAGGCGGCGCGCGTCCGTCCGCTCAGGGAGCTGCCGCCCGCTCGAGGACGTAGCTGAGCCAGAGGTCGCCGAGGCGGTCCTGGAGCCGGTTCTGGGCCTGGCGCGCGGCGAGGTTGTCGAGGTCCACGCGCAGCAGCGGCTGGTCCTGCTCGGCGCACGAGAACACCGCCCGCGTGCGCCGCCCTGTGCGCGGGTCCACCTGCCACTGCAGGCACTGGGCGCACACGCCCTTGAGCATGCACTGCATGGGGCTGCCGACAGTGCCGTAGGCCTCGACGCCCGGGCGGAAGGCCCCGGCCAGCGCGCCGCCCGGAGCCAGCGCCCGCTGGAAGGCGCGCAGCAGACCCGTGCCGCCCATCACCAGCACCTCGTCCACCGCCTGCAGCGGGATCAGCGGCGCCCCGCCCACCGGCCGCAGCGCGCCCGCGGCGTAGCGCCGCAGCACGGCGACGGCGTCGGCCTCGACGACCGCGAGGTCCTGCGACCGGCGCGCCTCGATCGCGGGCTCGCGCGCGCTCGCCCAGATCACCTGGTCGGCCGCCGCCTCCAGCTCCTCGCGGTGCACCACCTGCCGGGCGTCGCCGAAGGCGGCGAGCAGCAGCACGCGGTCGCCCGCCGCCTGCAGCGCCGGCCCGAGCCCCAGCATGACGGCCGCCCCCCAGCTCCCGGCCACGACGAGCACCGTGCGCCCGCGCCCCGGGGAGGAGCTCGTGCTCATGGGCC
>WGBS01000228.1 GCA_015494165.1 Gammaproteobacteria bacterium
CTGCCACAGCGGGAAGACCCGCAGGCGCTGGTGCAGGCGCACCGCCAGATAGGCGACGACGGCGAGCGCCAGGGCGTGCTGGCCGAGGATGGCGCCGCGCAGCACGTCGAGCAGCAGGCCCACCAGCCAGCCCGTGCCCACCGCCACGCGGTGCGGCAGGGCCAGCGCCCAGTAGACGAGCACCAGCGCCGCCCAGTCGGGACGGAAGGGGGCGGCCCACTGCGGCAGCGGCACGATGGCGAGCGCGAGCGCTGCGGCGAAGCTCGCCGCGATCACCCAGGTCGCGCGGCGCGGGGCGAGGGTCATGGCGCCGCCTCCGCCGCCGGTCCGTCCGCCGCGGCGCTGCCGTCCGCCCGCGGCGGCGCCGCGCGCCAGACCAGCAGCACCTCGCGCGCGCGGCGCAGGCGCGCCGCGGGCCGCGCCACGGCGCGGGTGAAGGCGCCGTCCGGGTCGCGCTCCACGCGCGTGACGGTGCCCACGGGGTAGCCGGGCGGGAAGCGCCCGCCGAGGCCCGAGGTGACGAGGCTGTCGCCGGCGCGCACGTCGGCCGTGCGCGGCAGGTGCGGGAGCAACAGCCGCTCGGAGTCGCCGGTGCCGTAGGCGATGGCGCGCAGCCCCGTGCGCAGCACGGCCACGGGCAGCGCGTGCCCCGGGTCGCTGATGAGCATCGCCACCGCGGACAGCGGGCCGACCTCGATCACCTGCCCCAGGACACCGCGCGCGTCGAGCAGCGGCTGCCCGACGCGCACGCCGTCGCGCGTGCCCTTGTCGAGGACCACGCGGTGGCGGTAGGGGTCGAGGTCGACCGCGAGGAGCTCTGCGATGAGCACGCGCTCGCCCACGCGCCGGCCGGCGTGCAGCAGCTCGCGCAGGCGCGCGTTCTCGGCCTCGAGCGCGGCGAGCTTCTGGTTCTGCGCCTCGAGCAGGAGGTTGCGCGCGCGCAGGCGCAGGTTCTCCTCCTGCAGCCGGCGGCGCGTGGCGAACAGCTCCGCGCCCCAGCGCGCCGCCGCCACCGGCAGGTCCACCGCCACCTGCAGCGGATAGACCACCACCGAGAGCGCCGCGCGCAGCTCGTCGAGGCGGTGCTGGCGGTGGTCGAGCACCATGAGCGCCACCGATGCGGCCGCCAGCAGCGCCAGGCGGGCGCCGAGGGAGGGTCCCCGTGTGAAGAGCGGCTTGATGGCCGTGCCCCCTTGCGCGCTGGCGCCCGCGCGGCCGGCCCGGCGGCCCGCCTCAGTCGGTCAGGAAGACCTCGCCGCCGTGCTCCTCCATGAGCTCCAGGGCACGGCCGCCGCCGCGGGCGACGCAGGTCATGGGGTCGTCGGCGACCACCACCGGCAGCCCCGTCTCCTCCATGAGCAGGCGGTCGATATCCTTGAGCAGGGCGCCGCCGCCGGTGAGCACGATGCCGCGCTCGGCGACGTCGGCACCGAGCTCGGGCGGCGTCTGCTCCAGCGCGGTCTTGACGGCGCCGACGATGCCGGCGAGCGGCTCCTGCAGCGCCTCGAGGATCTCGTTGCTGTTGAGCGTGAAGCTGCGCGGCACGCCCTCGGCGAGGTTGCGGCCCTTGACCTCGATCTCGCGCACCTCGCTCGCGGGGAAGGCCGTGCCGATCTCGTGCTTGACGCGCTCGGCCGTGGCCTCGCCGATGAGGATGCCGTAGTTGCGGCGCACGTAGTTGATGATGGCCTCGTCGAGCTTGTCGCCGCCGATGCGCACCGACTCGGAGTAGACGATGCCGTTGAGCGAGATCACGGCCACCTCCGAGGTGCCGCCGCCGATGTCGAGCACCATCGAGCCGCGCGCCTCCTCCACCGGGAGCCCCGCGCCGATGGCCGCCGCCATGGGCTCCTCGATCAGGTAGACCTCGCGCGCGCCGGCGCCGGCCGCCGACTCGCGGATGGCGCGGCGCTCGACCTGCGTCGAGCCGCAGGGCACGCACACCAGCACGCGCGGGCTGGGGCGGAAGAAGCGCGACTCGTGCACCTTGTGGATGAAGTACTGGAGCATCTTCTCCGTCACCGTGAAGTCGGCGATGACGCCGTCCTTCAGCGGGCGGATGGCCTGGATGTTGCCGGGCGTGCGCCCGAGCATGCGCTTGGCCTCGGTGCCCACCGCCGCGATCTGGCGCTGGCCACGCCCGTTCTGGCGGATGGCCACCACCGAGGGCTCGTTGAGGACGATGCCCTGCCCGCGCACGTAGATGAGGGTGTTGGCCGTGCCCAGGTCAATGGACAGATCGTTCGAGAAGAGGCCGCGCAAACGCTTGAACATATTGAAGAAATCGGTAGAGGGGGCAGCTCGTGGATGCGTTACTCTAGCAACGGGGGGGACTTTGGGCAAGGCGGCCGCTGTGCTAAGTTTGCCGCCCTGCGACGCCGGTCACGGGACGGCGTCGGCGGGCTGCCCGATCGAAGGGAGGACGAGGTGTCGCTGGGACCCGACGAGGTGCGCCGCATCGCCTGGCTGGCGCGCGTGGCGATCCGCGAGGAGGACATCCCGGACTACGCGCGCAACCTCTCGCGCATCCTGGATCTGGTCGGGCAGATGAACGCGGCCGACACCGAGGGCGTGGAGCCGCTCGCGCATCCGCTCGAGCTGCCCCAGCGCATGCGTCCCGACGAGGTCACGGAGAGCGACCAGCGCGAGCGCTTCCAGGCCATCGCCCCGCTCGTCGAGCGCGGCCTCTACCTGGTGCCCAAGGTCATCGAGTAGCGCGGGGCGGGCCGGCGGTGCCTTGCCCCGCCGGCCGCGCCACGTCCGTATCCGATCTCGTCTCGACAAGAACAAAGATCTGGGATGCACGAGCGCACCATAGCCGAGCTGGCGCACGGGCTGCGCGCCGGCGAGTTCAGCGCCGTCGAGGTGGCCGAGACCTTCCTGCGCCGCATCGAGGCGCTGGACGGCCGCCTCAACAGCTTCATCACGGTCACCGCCGAGCGCGCGCTGGAGCAGGCGCGCGCGGCCGACGAGCGCCTGCGGCGCGGCGGGGGCGGGCCGCTCACGGGCGTGCCCATCGCGCACAAGGACATCTTCTGCACCGACGGCGTGCGCACGAGCTGCGCCTCGCGCATGCTCGACAGCTTCGTCGCCCCCTACGACGCCACCGTGGTCGAGCGCCTGCGCGATGCGGGCGCCGTCATGCTGGGCAAGACCAACATGGACGAGTTCGCCATGGGCTCGTCCAACGAGACCAGCTACTACGGGCCGGTGCGCAACCCCTGGGACACCGAGCGCGTGCCCGGCGGCTCCTCCGGCGGCTCCGCGGCGGCGGTGGCCGCGCGCCTCGTGCCGGGCGCGACCGGCACCGACACCGGCGGCTCCATCCGCCAGCCGGCGGCGCTGTGCGGCATCACCGGGCTCAAGCCCACCTACGGGCGCGTCTCGCGCTGGGGCATGATCGCCTTCGCCTCCAGCCTCGACCAGGGCGGGCCCATGGCGCGCACGGCCGAGGACGTGGCGCTGCTGCTCGGCGCCATGGCGGGCTTCGACCCGCGCGACTCGACCAGCGTCGACCGCCCCGTGCCGGACTACGCTTCCGAGCTCGCGCGTCCGCTGCGCGGCCTGCGCGTGGGGCTGCCGCGCGAGTACTTCGGCGAGGGGCTGGAGGCGGGCGTGCGCGAGGCGGTGGAGGCCGCCGTGCGCGTGCTCGAGTCCGAGGGCGCCGAGGTGCGCGAGATCACGCTCCCGACCACGCCGCTCGCCGTGCCCGCCTACTACGTGGTGGCGCCGGCCGAGGCCTCCTCCAACCTCGCCCGCTACGACGGCGTGCGCTACGGCTACCGCTGCGAGAATCCGCGCGACCTCGAGGACCTCTACATGCGCACGCGCGGGGAGGGCTTCGGCGACGAGGTCAAGCGCCGCATCCTCGTCGGCACCTACACGCTCTCGGCGGGCTACTACGACGCCTACTACCTCAAGGCGCAGAAGGTGCGCCGCCTGATCCGCGACGACTTCATGCGCGCCTTCGAGGAGGTGGACGTGATCGCCGGGCCCACCTCGCCGACGACGGCCTTCCGCCTCGGCGAGCGCCTCGACGACCCGGTGACCATGTACCTCTCGGACGTCTACACCATCGCCGCCAACCTCGCCGGCCTGCCGGCGCTGTCGCTGCCGGTGGGCTTCGCGGGGGGGCTCCCCGTGGGCATGCAGCTCATCGGCCGCCACTTCGAGGAGGGGCGCCTGCTCAACGTCGCCCACCAGTACCAGCTCGCCACCGACTGGCACCGCGCCGCGCCGCCGGGGTTCGAATGATGGAATGGGAAGCGGTCATCGGGCTGGAGATCCACGCCCAGCTCGCCACGCGCAGCAAGATCTTCTCGGGGGCGTCTACCGCCTACGGCGCCGAGCCCAACACGCAGGCCTGCGCCATCGACCTCGGCCTGCCCGGCGTGCTGCCGGTGCTCAACGAGGGTGCCGTGCGCATGGCGGTGAAGTTCGGGCTCGCCATCGGCGCCGAGGTGGCGCGCCGCTCGGTCTTCGCGCGCAAGAACTACTTCTATCCGGACCTCCCCAAGGGCTACCAGATCAGCCAGTACGAGCTGCCCGTCGTGCGCGGCGGGCGCGTCACCATCCAGCTCGACGACGGCGGCGAGAAGGAGATCGGCGTCACGCGCGCCCACCTCGAGGAGGATGCTGGCAAGTCGCTGCACGAGGACTTCCACGGCATGACCGGCATCGACCTCAACCGCGCCGGCACGCCGCTGCTGGAGATCGTCTCCGAGCCCGACCTGCGCTCGCCGCAGGAGGCCGTCGCCTACGCCAAGAAGATCCACACCCTGGTGCGCTACCTCGAGATCTGCGACGGCAACATGCAGGAGGGCTCCTTCCGCGTGGACGCCAACGTCTCGGTGCGGCCGGCGGGCAGCCACGCCTTCGGCACGCGCACCGAGATCAAGAACCTCAACTCCTTCCGCTTTCTCGAGCGCGCGCTCGCGCACGAGATCGAGCGCCAGATCGAGGTGCTGGAGGCGGGCGGCGCGGTGGTGCAGGAGACGCGCCTCTACGACCCGGACCGCAACGAGACGCGCCCTATGCGCACCAAGGAGGAGGCCAACGACTACCGCTACTTCCCGGACCCCGACCTGCTGCCGCTCGTCCTCGAGGAATCCTACATCGAGGCCGTGCGCGCCGAGCTCCCGGAGCTGCCGGACGCGCGCCGCGCGCGCTTCGTCGCGGACTACGGCCTGCCGGCCTACGACGCCGGCGTGCTCACCGCCTCGCGCGAGCTGGCCGACTACTACGAGGCGGTCGTGGCGGCGGTGGGCGGCGAGCCCAAGCTGTGCGCCAACTGGGTGATGGTCGAGCTCGGCGGCGCCCTCAACCGCGCCGGCGTCGAGATCACGGCGAGCCCCGTGGGGCCGGAGGCGCTCGCGGGGCTGCTGCGGCGCATCCTCGACGGCACCATCTCGGGGCGGGCGGCGAAGGAGGTCTTCGAGGCCATGTGGGCGGGCGAGGGTGACGCCGACGCCATCATCGAGGCGCGCGGGCTGCGCCAGATCTCGGACGCCGGCGCCATCGAGAAGCTCATCGACGAGGTGCTCGCCGCCCACCCGCAGCAGCTCGCCCAGTACCGCGCCGGCAAGGACAAGCTCTTCGGCTTCTTCGTGGGCCAGGTGATGAAGGCCTCCGGGGGCAAGGCCAACCCCAAGCAGGTCAACGAGCTCCTGCGCCGCAAGCTCGACGCCGGCGGCTGAGGGGCGCAAGATATTCGCGCAGGGACCGGAACGGCACGAGGGAGGAAAGAGCGATGCGGATCCCGAAGACCATCCTCGCGGGGCTCGGCGCGCTGGCGCTGGCCGGCTTCCAGCAGGCGGCGCTCGCCGACTACGTGGCCTACGCCGTCATCGGCGGCCAGCGCGTCCCGCTGCCCGAGCGCATCGACGACATCGAGGCCAAGTACCTGGTGCAGGTCGAGTGGGGCCGCTACTCGGGCAAGAAGGCACGGGTGGCGGTGATGAAGGTGCAGAACCGCACCGCCTCGCAGACCGTGGTGGTCTCGGGTCCGGGCTACCGCTACGAGGCCGTGACCTCGGGCGGAGTGCCGGTGGACGGCATCGAGGCCATCCTCACCGACGCCCTGCACCGCAGCGGCCGCTTCCGCCTGGTCGAGCGCGTCAAGGTGCAGAACCTGCTCAAGGAGCAGGACTTCGGCGCCTCGGGGCGCGTGGCCAAGCCCTCGGCGGCCAAGATCGGCCGCGTGCTGGGGGCCCAGTACATCATCGAGGCGGTGGTGACCCACTACGAGCCCAACTACCAGGGCAAGTCCGGCGGCCTGGGCGGGATCGTCGGCGGCGCCGCCGGCGCGCTCCTCGGCGGCGTCAAGATCAAGTCGAGCAAGTCCATGGTGGGCATGAACTTCCGCCTCGTCGACGCCACGACCTCGGAGGTGGTCTTCACCAAGCAGGTCTCGGCCGTCATCTCGGAGTCCGGCATCAGCTTCGGCGGGCTGGGCATCGGCGGCGGCGGGGCCCTGGGCGGCTTCCTCTCGACCTACTCGCGCACGCCCATCGGCCAGGCCGTGATCGCCGCGGTGAACAAAGGCGTCTACGAGCTCGTCAAGCAGGTGGGCAGCTCGCCGCCCAGCGGCTCGGTGATCACGGTCAAGGGCGGCAAGGTCTACATCAATCTGGGCCAGGACGCGGTGCAGGTGGGTGACATGCTCACGCTCTACTCCAAGGGCGAGGAGCTGATCGACCCCGAGACCGGCATCCCGCTGGGCGGCGACGACCAGGAGATCGGCAAGCTGCGCGTGATCGCGGTCAAGAAGAAGTTCTCCATCGCGCGGCCCGTGGGCGTGAGCCTCAAGCGCATCAAGCGCGGCGACAAGGTGGTCTCCACGCGCACGCCCGAGCCCCTGCAGTTCGCCGCCGCCTTCACGCCCCCGGGCAAGGGCAAGGGGCTGTTCCGTGCTGGCGGCGGTGGCGGCGGCAGCGCGGACGAGGAGGCGCCAGCGGAAGAGGAGGAGTTCTGAGGCCGTGCGGAAGGGGCCCGGGCGGCCCCTTCCTTTTTTCGAGGAGCGGCGGGGCGATGGGCACGGAAGGCAGGGCGCGGGGGCGCGGCGAGGGCGACAGCCTGCGGCGCTTCGTGATCGAGCGCTCGGACGTGCGCGGCGAGCTCGTGCACCTGGATGCGAGCTGGCGCGCCATCGCCGCGCGCAGGCCCTATCCGCCTCCGGTCCGCACGCTGCTGGGCGAGGCCGCGGCCGCCGCCGTGCTGCTCGCCGCCACGGTCAAGGTGCCGGAAGGCGCGGTGACGCTGCAGGCGCAGGGGAGCGGCCCCGTGCCGCTGCTCGTGGTGCAGGCCACGGGGCGGCGCACCCTGCGCGGCCTCGCCCACTGGCGCGAGCCGCTGCCGCGGGAGGCCACCCCCGGTGCGCTGCTCGGCGACGGGCGCCTGGTCGTGACGCTGGATCCGGGCGAGGGGGGCCGGGAGCGCTACCAGGGCATCGTCCCGCTCGCGGGGCCCACGCTCGCCGCCTGCATCGAGGGCTACTTCGCGCGCTCCGAGCAGCTCCCGACGCGCCTGTGGCTCGCCGCGGACGGCGAGCGCGCCGCCGGCCTCCTGCTGCAGCGCATGCCGGGCCGCGGGGGCGACCCGGACGCCTGGGAGCGCGCCGTGCATCTCGCCGCCACCGTCACGGCGGAGGAGCTCCTCGGGCTGCCCGCCGAGACCCTCCTCCACCGGCTCTACCACCAGGAGGACGTGCGCCTCTACGGGCGCGAGCCGGTGGCCTTCCGCTGCGGCTGCTCGCGCGCGCGCATCGAGGAGATGCTGCGCCGCCTCGGCCCCGACGAGGCGCGCGCCATCCTCGCCGACGAGGGGCGCGTCGTCGTCGACTGCGAGTTCTGTGGCCAGCGCTACGAGCTCGACGCGGTCGACGTCGAGCGTCTCTTCGCCGCCGCCGGCCAGCCCGAGGTCCCCGCCACCCGCCACTGATCCGCGCGGCTGGTGACGCGAGGCGGGTCACGGGTAACGGGTTGCGGGAGACGGGTTGCGGGAGACGGGTTGCGGGAGACGGGTTGCGGGAGACGGGTTGCGGGAGACCGTACACCGTAGCCTGCAAGCTGTAACCCGGTTGTGGGAGCCGCATCCTGCCGCGACCACAGAGGAATCGGGGCTGGAAGCCCCTCCCACAGTGGAGAGAGGCGGGAGACGGGGATCGGGAGACGAGGGTCGGTGCGCGCTCCGCGCGCAGCCTTTTCGGTCTTTCCCGCCTCCCGCCTCTGCGCCGCCGGCGGCCGCGGCTGGAAGCCGTTCCCCCATGTGTTGCGAGGCACCACCCCTCGCCTCCCGGTCCCGCCGCTCGCCACTGTTCGCGCAACCCCCGGAGACCGGTCCATGGCACCGCGCACGGCTGTCCGGATTCTTTACAGTCCGCTGTCCACTCCCCGGTCTGCGGAAAAGAGCTGCAAAGAGAATCAAGGATATATACGGATGGCATGATTGGTGCTTGAGGAGGGTCCGTGCACGGGAGTGGCGCCGAGGGAAGGAGAGAGAAGTGAGAGCAATCGGCTTCCGGTTCCCACGGCTCGCCGCACCCGCGGCGGCCCTCGCGCTTGCCGCGGCCGCGGCTCCGGCGGAAGCGGTCTTCATTGACAACGGCGTCGCCGGCGACGGCTCTTGGGAGGTGGACGTCCTCGACGGCGGCGAGACCCGGACCGCCTATCTGGATCCGGCCGGCACGGTGGGCGCGACCGGCATCGTCTTCGACTACTTTCACTACGTGGACGTGGGTGCGGACGGCGGCGCGGTGCGGCTGGGCGAAACGAACGTCACCAGCGCGGCGACGCTCACCGCCCCCAACCGCGTGGAGTCGGCCGGCGATTTCGCGGGGGAGAACGGCACCATCTCCTGGCAGGCGACGAGCTGGATCGACCCCGGCTCGCAGCTCTACCTCACCGAGCTCGTCTTCTCGAGCGAGCTGCCCTTCGGCACCGTGCGTCTCATCCAGTACCTGGACGAGGACGTGCTCCTCGTCTGGGACGACGTGCTGGTGGTGCTGGGCACCCCGGGCGGCGCCGACTTCCAGCTCCTCACCATCGACGACGACAACGACGTTGGCGTGGCCCACGCGGCCGGCTATCTCAGCGCGGTGGGCATGAGCTACATCGGCTGGGCTGCAGACCGGTTCCCCGATCTGAGAAGCGCCATCACCGGCGCCGGCGCGAGCTACAGCGTGCCCGGCGTGGTGGACACGCTGGACCTCGCGCCCATGACGGATCCGCGCTTCCCGGGCTCGCCCGCGTACGGGCCGGAGGACATCACCTCGGCCATCGCCTTCGACCTCGACCCGAGCGCGAGATACGCCTCGGTGCTGCTCTCGCTCGGGGGCTCGCCGACGGGCGCGCCGCCGCCGCCGCCCGACGGGGGGACGGGGCCGGAGCCGGTGCCCGAGCCGGCGAGCCTGGCCCTGGTGGGCGCGGGGCTCGCGGGCCTCGGCTGGCGCCGGCGCCGCACGCGCTGAGCCCGCTTCGCCGTTCGGGAGACGGGAGACGGGAGACGAGGGTCGGTGCGCGCTCCGCGCGCAGCCATCTGGTCGGGGCTGGAAGCCCCTCCCACAATCGGAATCTCTATTCCCGTCTTCCGTAGCCCGTCTTCCGCGCACTACGTCTTGCCGCGCCAGAAGGGCGCACCACCCCTCGCCTCCCGACCCCCGTCTCTCGTCTCGCTGCTTCCCTCCGTAGACGGTAACCCGTAACCTGTCACCCGCGGCCAGTCACCCGTCCCCCGTCTCCACGATCTCGATGGGCACCTCGCGCGCCTCGCCGCCGGCGATGCGCCAGGCGGCGAGCTCGAGCACGCCCGTGGTGCCGAGCGAGACGATGAGGTGCACGGCCTCGGGGTAGGCCGCCTCGGCGAGGTCGCGCAGCGAGGGCCGTGCCGGGCCCTGCGGGTGCGAGTGGTAGATGGCCCACAGGGTCTCGTCCGCCTCGCGCATGCGCCGCATGGCCTCGATCTGGCCGCGCGGGTCCATCTGGAAGCGCCGCGCGGGATCGGCGGCGGCGTTGGGCACGGGATAGAGCGAGACCGGCTCGCCGCCGCGGGCGCCGATCAGCCCGCACACCTCGCGGCCGCCCCCGCGCTGCGCCTCGGCGAGGATGCGCGTGGCGATCCGCCGCGGCAGGCGCAGCGCCGTGCCTTCGGCCTCAGGCGCCGGCGCCGGCCCGCTCACGGCCTTCCTCCCCGCACACGGGGCAGGCGGGGTCGCGCGGCAGCCGCACCTCGCGCCACTCCATGCGCAGCCCGTCGAGCAGCAGCAGCCGGCCGGCGAGCGTCTCGCCGATGCCGAGCAGGAGCTTCAGCGCCTCGAGCGCCTGGACGCTGCCGACGATGCCCACCAGCGGCGCGATGACGCCGGACTCGCTGCAGGTCTCCTCGGTGTGCGCGCCGTCGCGGTAGAGGCAGCGGTAGCAGGGTCCCCCGCGGGCGGGGTCGAAGACCGCCACCTGGCCCTCGAAGCGGATGGCCGCGCCCGAGACCAGCGGCGTGCCCGCGGCCGCGCACGCGGCGTTGACGGCCTCGCGCGTGGGGAAGTTGTCGCTCGCATCGAGCACCACGTCGGCGCGCGCGCACTCGGCCGCGAGCGCCGCGCCCTCGAGGCGCTCGCCGATGGCGCGCACGCGCAGCGCCGGCTCGAGGGCGGTGAGCGCCTCGCGTGCCGACTCCGCCTTGGGACGGCCGAGGTCGGCCGTGCGGTGCAGGATCTGGCGCTGGAGGTTGGAGAGCTCGACGCGGTCGTAGTCGCAGATCGTGATCTCGCCCACGCCTGCGGCGGCGAGGTAGAGCGCGGCGGGCGAGCCGAGGCCGCCGGCGCCCACGATCAGCACGCGCGCGGCGCGCAGCCGCTCCTGGCCCTCGGCGCCGACCTCGGGCAGCAGGATCTGGCGGCTGTAGCGCAGCAGATACTCGTCGTCCATCGACAGTTCACAGTGTACGGCGTGCGGTCTGCGGTAGCGATGGCGAGCTTGGCCGCGGAGCGCACGGGGCGCGATGGGGCCATCTGCAGCTCGCTGCAGACTGACGGCTGCATACTGCGACCCGGTCTACAGATAACGGCGCCAGTGCTCGGGGCGGCTGTCGCGGCAGCCGTGGCGGTGGCGCCGGTACTGGGCGGCGAAGACGCGGTCCGTGCAGTTGCCGCGCCCGCGCTCGCAGCCGAGCGCCGCCCGCACGGCCTCGTCGGAGTAGTACCACAGGGCGCGCTTGAGGCGCGTCAGGAGGCTGCCGTCGAGGTGCAGGCCGTGGTCGGCGATCAGGCGCTCGAGCGCCTCGAGACACGTGGCGCGCAGGTCGTAGGTGACCTGCAGGCACTCCGGCGTGATGGGCCGCGCCTCCAGCACCCCCTCGCGGCCGGCGAGCAGCAGGGCCGCCGCGCGCGCCTGGTCCGGCTCGCGGTGCGGGCCGCGGAAGCGGACCTCGCGCGTGCGGACGTACTCCTCGCCGCTCGGGCCTGTGGGCGCCATGTCCCAATCCTAGCCCGAAGCGGGCCCCGTGCAAGCGCCGCCCGTCACGCCGGCGGCCGCCGCCCGCCCGTGACGCGCTCGTGGCCCGCAAGGTCGCGCAGCGTCTCCACCGCCTCGAGACCCTCCGCCTCGAGCAGGGCGCGCACGGCCGCGCCCTGCGCCGCGCCGTGCTCCAGGAGCAGCCAGCCGCCGGGACGCAGGTGGCGCGGCGCGCAGCGGGCGATGGCGCGGATCGCATCCAGCCCCTCGGGGCCGGCGGCGAGCGCCTCGCGCGGCTCGGCGCGCACGCCGTCGGCCCCGAGCGCCGCGTTGCCCTCCGGCACGTAGGGCGGGTTGGACACGATGAGGTCGAAGGGCGGCTCGCCCGCGAGCGCCGCGCACCAGTCGCCGTGCCGGAAGCGCACGTTGGTGAGGCCCAGGCGGGCGGCGTTGCGGCGCGCGACCTCGAGCGCGGCCGCGGAGCGGTCGGTGGCGAGCACCTCGGCCTCGGGCCGCGCGCGCGCGATGGCGAGCGCCACCGCCCCACAGCCCGTGCCGAGATCGGCGACGCGCGCCGGCAGGCCGGCGGGCAGACGCGCGAGCACCGCCTCCACCAGCAGCTCCGTCTCGGGGCGCGGGACCAGCGTCGCCGGCGTCACCTCCAGCTCGAGGCCGTGGAACTCCCGCGTGCCCGTGAGGTAGGCGAGCGGCGCGCCGGCCGCCCGGCGCGCGATCCACTCGAGGCAGCGGCGCGCCGCGGCCGCATCCACCGTCCGCTCCGGGAAGGCCATCACCTGCGCGCGGCCGGTGCCGAGGGCCGCGGCCACGAGCAGCTCGGCCTCGCCGGCGAGCGCCGCGGGCAGGCGCCGGCGCGCGGCGCGCACCAGCTCGCCCACCGTGACGACACCGCGCCCCTCAGGCCTCGGCGAGGGCGGCGAGCTGCTCGGCCTGGTCGGCGGCCGCGAGGGCATCGATGAGCTCGTCGAGGTCGCCGTCGAGGATCTCCTCGAGGCGGTAGAGCGTGAGGTTGATGCGGTGGTCGGTGACGCGCCCCTGGGGGAAGTTGTAGGTGCGGATGCGCTCGGAGCGGTCGCCGCTGCCCACCAGCCGGCGGCGCTCGGCGGCCTGCTCGGACTGGCGTCGCTCGCGCTCGCGCGCGAGCAGCTTGGCCGCGAGCAGCGCCATGGCGCGCGCCTTGTTCTTGTGCTGGCTGCGCTCGTCCTGGCATTCGACCACGATGCCCGTCGGCAGGTGCGTGATGCGCACCGCCGACTCGGTCTTGTTGACGTGCTGGCCGCCGGCGCCCGAGGCGCGGAAGGTGTCGATGCGAAGCTCCGCCGGGTCGATGACGACACGCTCGACCTCCGGCAGCTCCGGGAGCACCGCCACCGTGCAGGCCGAGGTGTGGATGCGCCCTTGCGACTCCGTCACGGGCACGCGCTGCACGCGGTGGACGCCGGACTCGTACTTGAGCCTCGACCAGGCGCCGCGGCCCACGACGCGCGCGATGATCTCCTTGTAGCCGCCGTGCTCGCCGGGGTGGGCCGAGAGCACCTCCACCTTCCAGCCCTTGCGCTCGGCGTAGCGGCCGTACATCCGGAACAGGTCGCCGGCGAAGAGCGCCGCCTCGTCGCCACCGGTGCCGGCGCGGATCTCGAGGTAGATGTTGCGCTCGTCGTTGGGGTCGCGCGGCAGCAGCAGGCGCTGGAGCTCGTCCTCGAGGCGCGCGAGCTCGGCCTCGGCGGCGGCGAGCTCCTCCTGCGCGAGGGCGCGCAGCTCCGCATCGCGCTCCTCGGCGAGCAGGGCGCGCGCCTCGGCGGCGCGCGCCTCGGCCGCGCGGTAGCGCGCCCACGCCTCGGCGACGGGCGCGAGCCGCGCGTGCTCGGTGGCGGTCTCGCGCAGGCGTACCGGGTCGGAGGCGGTCTCGGGGCGGGCGAGCGCCTCGGCGAGCGCCGCGTGGCGCTCGGCCAGCCGCTCGAGGCGCTCGCGCACGGCGGGCTTCACGGCTCCCCTCCGTCCTCGTCCGGCAGCCCGAAGAGGGCGCGCGCGGCCTCGAGCAGCTCGCCGCGGCCCTCGGCCGCCGCCTGCCGCAGGGCCACCGTCGGGCGGTGCAGCAGCTTGTTGCCCAGGGTGTGGGCGAGCAGCGCGAGCGCCTCCTCCGGCGGCGCGCCGCCGGCGAGCGCACGGCGCGCGCGCGCCAGGGCCTCGGCCTGGGCGCGCGCGCCCGCCTCGCGCAGCGCGCGGATGGTGCCGACGGCGCCGAGCGAGCGCAGCCAGGCCATGAAGCGCTCGGTCTGCGCCTCGACGATCTCCTCGGCCTCGGCCGCGGCCTCGCGCCGCGAGCGCAGGCCCTCCTGCACCACCTGCTCGATGTCGTCCACGGTGTAGAGATACACGTCGTCGAGCTCGCCGACCTCGGGCTCGATGTCGCGCGGCACCGCGAGGTCCACCATGAACATGGGCCGGTGGCGGCGCCGCCGGAGCGCGCGCTCCACCGCGCCCTTGCCGAGGATGGGCAGCGGGCTCGCCGTCGAGGAGATCACGATGTCCGCCTCGGCCAGCCGCTCCGGGATCTCGGGCAGGCCGATGCCCTCGCCGCCGTAGGGGCGCGCGAGCTCGCGCGCGCGCCCCACGCTGCGGTTGGCCACCACCACCCGCGCCACCCCCGCCTCGTGCAGGTGGCGCGCGACGAGCTCCATCGTCTCCCCGGCGCCGATCAGCAGCACCGCACGGCGCTCGAGCTCGCCGAAGATCTGCTGCGCCAGCCGCACCGCGGCGAAGGCCACCGACACCGGGCTCGCGCCGATGCGGGTGTCGGTGCGCACCTGCTTGGCGACGGCGAAGGTGTGCTGGAACAGCCGCCCGAGCACCGGGCCCACGGTGCCGGCGCACACCGCCGCCTCGTAGGCGTCCTTCACCTGCCCGAGGATCTGCGGCTCGCCGAGCACCATGGAGTCGAGGCCCGAGGCCACGCGCAGCACGTGGCGCACCATCTCGCGGTCGCGGTGGCGGTAGAGGTAGGGCGCCACCTCGTGGCCGCCCAGGCGGTGGAAGCGCACGAGCCAGTCGCTGACGGGCTCGTCCTCGCGCCCCGCGAGCCCGCAGTAGAGCTCGGTGCGGTTGCAGGTGGAAAGGATCGCCGCCTCCTCCACGCCCGGCAGGCGCGCGAGCTCGGCGAGCGCCTCGCCGAGGCGCTCGGGCGGAAAGGCCACCCGCTCGCGCACCGCGACGGGGGCCGTGCGGTGGTTGAGGCCGACGGCGAGGAGGGTCATGGAGGCGGCGGTCACGGAATCTGGCCCGAACGCGCAATCTTGGTGCATATGATGGCCCAAGACAACACGGTTTGCGGGTGACGGTCGACGGGGTGCAGTAGGAGCGCTGGCACGTTAGGCGCTCGGGAGCGTGCCGTGTGCCGTCACCTGTCGCCTGCGCGGCGGCCGGCCCGCCGGGCGGTCGCCCGAGGCGGACGGGAGAGCCCCGCCGCGCGGGCGCCGTCCTGTATAGTTGGAAGGTGTCCCAGACCGCATCCAGCCGGCGCCGCGGGGCGCCGCAGAGCCCATGAAGCCAGGATCCGATTTCGTCCGTCCGCTGGCGGCCCTCGCGGCCGCCGCGCTCGCCCTCGGCGGCTGCGCCGCGCTGCGCGGCGGCACGCCGCCGGCGCCCGCGCCCGAGGCCGCCGCCGAGCCGGCCCAGCCGGCCGACCCCGTCATGTACCACGTGCTGGTCGGGGAGATCGCCGGCCAGCGCGACGCCCTCGACGTGGCGGTGGAGCATTACCTGGAGGCCGCGCGGCGCTCGCGCAGCCCGGCCGTGGCGGCGCGCGCGGCGCGCATCGCCATCTACGCGCGCCGCCAGGCGGAGGCCATCGAGGCGGCCGAGCGCTGGGTGGCGCTGGCCCCGGACGACCTCGACGCGCGCCAGACCCTCGCCATCCTCTACGTGCGCGCGGGCCGCACCGACGAGGCGCTGGTGCAGCTGCGCCGCGTGCTCGCCGCGGGCGGCGAGGGCGCCTTCGACACCGTCGCCGCGGTCCTCGCGCGCGAGAAGGACCGCGCGCGGGCGCTGGACGTGATGGACCGGCTGCGGCACGAGGCCGCCGGCCGCCCGCAGGCGCATCTCGCCTATGCGCGCCTGGCGATCCACGCGGGCCGGCCGGAGGCCGTCCTCGGCGCCACGGCCGAGGCGCTGCGCCTGCGTCCGGGCTGGGTGCAGGCGCTGCTGGTGCGCGCCCGCGCCCTGGTGCTGCTCGACCGCCGCGACGAGGCGCTCGCCGAGCTGGCGGCGGCCGTGCGCGAGCGGCCCAGGGACTGGCGCCTGGGCCTCGCCCATGCGCGCATGCTGGTCGAGGCGCGGCGCTTCGACGAGGCGCGCGCGGCCTTCCGGCGCCTCGACGCCCTGCGCCCGGACCAGCCGGACGTGCTGCACGCCCTCGGGCTGCTCGCCATCGAGGCGCGCGACTGGGAGGCGGCGCGCCGCAACCTCGAGCGGCTCTACGCCCTCGGCAAGCGCACGGACGAGGCCGCCTATTTCCTGGGCAGCATCGCCGAGACGCGCAAGCGCTACGAGGAGGCGCTGCGCTGGTTCGGCCGCGTGCAGCGCGGCGAGTACCGCCTCGACGCGCGCGTGCGCATCGCCCGCGTGCGCGCGCGCATGGGCGACGTCGACGGCGCGCGCGCGCTGCTCAAGGCCCTGCGGCTGCGCAATCCCGCGCTCACCGTGCGCCTGTTCCTCGCCGAGGGCGAGATCCTCTCCGACGTCGGCCGCCACGCCGAGGCGCTGGCGCTCTACACGCGCGCCCTCGAGCGCCTGCCGGACAACGCCGAGCTCCTCTACGCGCGCGCCCTGGTGGCCGAGAAGCTCGACCGCCTGGACATGGTGGAGGCCGACCTCCGGCGCATCCTGGCGAAGGATCCGGACAACGTCCATGCCCTCAACGCCCTCGGCTACACGCTCGCCGACCGCACCGACCGCTACCAGGAGGCGCTCGGCTACATCCGGCGCGCGCTCGAGCTGCGGCCGGACAACCCGGCCATCATCGACAGCATGGGCTGGGTGCAGTACCGCCTCGGCAACCACGAGCGCGCGCTCGAGTACCTGCGCCGCGCCTATGAGCTCTCGCAGGATCCGGAGATCGCCGCCCACCTGGGCGAGGTGCTGTGGGTGATGGGCGACCGGCCCGGCGCGCGCAAGGTGTGGGAGAGCGCCCTGCGCGAGGCGCCCGAGAACGAGGTGCTCAAGCGCGTGCTCGAGCGCTTCCTGCGGTGAGCGCCCGCGCCCTCGCCGCCCTCGCGGCCGCCGCGCTGATGACGGGTTGCGCCGCGCTGCCGCCCGCACCCGCCGGCGGCTGGGAGGCCTACCGGGCCCGCGCGGCGGCGCTGCGCGCCTGGACGCTGGAGGGCCGCGTGGCCGTGCGCCGCGGCGCGGAGGGCTGGAGCGCGCGCCTTCGCTGGCGCGAGACGCCCGCGGGCTGGACGCTGGAGCTGCGTGACCCGCTCGGCCGCCGCGCGCTCAGGCTGCGTGCCGACGGCGAAGGCGCGCTGCTCGAGGCCGGCGGGCGGCGCGAATGGGCGCCGGATGCGGGCGCGCTGCTCGCGCATCACGCCGGGCTCCCGGTGCCGGTGGCGGCGCTCGCCTGGTGGGTGCGGGGCCTGCCGGCCCCGGGCGCGCGCCACGAGCTCGCGCTCGGTCCCGGCGGGCGGCCGGCGCGGCTCGCGCAGCAGGGCTGGACCGTGCGCTACCTCGCCTACGCCGAGCCCGCTCCCGGGCTGGTGCTGCCGCGCCGGCTCGAGCTCGAGCGCGGCGCGCTGCGGGTGCGGCTCGTGGTCGACCGCTGGCTCCCGGAGGAGGGCGCGAGGACCGGATGAGCGCGCGCGGGGAGCCCTGGCCGGCGCCGGCCAAGCTCAACCTCTTCCTGCACGTCGTGGGCCGGCGGGCCGACGGCTACCACCTGCTCCAGACCGCCTTCCAGCTCGTCGACCTCTGCGACCGGCTCTGGATCGAGCCCACCCGGGCACGGGCCATCCGCCGTCCCTTGGGGCCGGCCGGGGTGCCCGAGGAGTCCGACCTCGCGGTGCGCGCCGCCCGGCTGCTGCAGCGGCGCGCGGGCGTGCGCCGCGGCGCCGAGATCCGCATCGAGAAGCGCATCCCCGCGGGCGGCGGCCTCGGGGGCGCGAGCTCGGATGCGGCCACCGTGCTGGTGGCCCTCGACCGGCTGTGGGGCCTGGACATGGGGACCGAGGCGCTGGCAGCCCTGGGCGCCGAGCTCGGCGCCGACGTGCCCGTCTTCGTGCGCGGCGAGAGCGCCTGGGGCGAGGGCGTGGGCGAGCGGCTCGCGCCGCTCGGGCTCGCCGGGCGCTGGTACGCCATCGTGACCCCGCCCGTAAGTGTCTCGACGGCCGAGGTTTTCGCCGACGCTGCGTTGACACGCGACTGCCCCCCGATCACAATATCCGACTTCCTCGCCGGAGGGGGGCGCAACGTCTGCGAGCCCGTCGTGCGGCGGCGCTGGCCGGTGGTGGGCGAGGCCCTCGACTGGCTCGGCCGGCGCGGCGCGGCGCGCCTGACGGGGACCGGGGCCTCGGTCTTCGCCGCCTATCCCGACGAGGCCGGCGCGCGGGCCGCCCTCGTGGGGCTGCCGCCGGGCTGGCGCGGTTTCGTCGCCCGCGGGCTCGCGCGCTCGCCCCTGCGCCACCGCGCCCGGGGCTGAGCGCCACGCGGCGGGCGCCCACCGCTGGGGCGTCGCCAAGCGGTAAGGCACCGGGTTTTGGTCCCGGCATTCGCAGGTTCGAATCCTGCCGCCCCAGCCATTGGCACGGAAGGCGGGGAGGGGCAGGCATCGTGGTCTTGGGGTCGGACGAGGGCACGCCGGTGCTACGGTCTCGGGCGCCGCTCAGGGGGGAACGCGTGGCCGACAGGCGCATGATGGTGTTCGCGGGCAACGCGAACCCCCAGCTCGCGCAGGACATCGCCAGCTACCTGAACCTCCCGCTCGGCAAGGCCGTGGTCGGCCGCTTCAGCGACGGCGAGGTCATGGTCGAGATCATGGAGCACGTCCGCGGCAAGGACGTGTTCATCGTCCAGCCCACCTGCGCCCCGACCAACGACTACCTCATGGAGCTGCTGGTGATGGTGGACGCCATCCGCCGCTCCTCCGCCGCGCGCATCACCACGGTCATCCCCTACTTCGGCTACTCGCGCCAGGACCGCCGTCCGCGCTCGGCGCGCGTGCCCATCTCGGCCAAGCTGGTCGCCAACATGATCCAGAGCGCGGGCGTGGACCGCGTGCTGACGGTGGACCTGCACGCCGACCAGATCCAGGGCTTCTTCGACATCCCCGTGGACAACGTCTACGCCTCGCCCATCCTGCTCGGCGACATCTGGCGCCAGAAGTACGAGGACCTGATCGTGGTCTCGCCGGACGTGGGGGGCGTGGTGCGCGCGCGCGCGCTCGCCAAGCGCCTCGACGACGCCGAGCTCGCCATCATCGACAAGCGCCGCCCGCGCCCCAACGAGGCCAAGGTGATGCACATCATCGGCGAGGTCGAGGGGCGCACCTGCATCGTGATCGACGACCTCGTCGACACCGCCGGCACCCTGTGCGAGGCGGCGCGCGCGCTCAAGGAGCACGGCGCCCGGCGCGTGGTGGCCTACTGCACGCACCCGGTGCTCTCGGGCCCGGCCGTGGCCAACATCGAGAACTCCGTCCTCGACGAGCTGGTGGTGACCGACACCATTCCGCTGCGGCCCGAGGCCAGGGCGTGCAAGCGCATCCGCCAGCTCTCGGTGGCCGAGATGCTGGCCGAGACCATGTACCGCATCCACACCGAGGAGTCCGTGAGCTCCCTGTTCGTGGACTGAGGCTTTCGTGGCCGCCCGCCGCGCCCTGGTCGCGGGGCGCGGCGGGCACTGGAAGGCGGCCATGGGCCGCCGCGACCTGAAGGAGAGAGCGATGACGACGACCTTCGAGCTGAAGGCCGAGCCGCGCAGCGACGTGGGGAAAGGTGCGAGCCGCCGCCTGCGTCGTGCCGGCAAGGTGCCCGCCATCGTCTACGGCGCGCACCGCGACCCCGAGCCCATCGTGGTGGACGAGCACGAGCTGGCGCGCCAGCTCGAGCACGAGGCCTTCTACTCCCACGTCCTCGTGCTGCGCTTCGCCGACGGCCGCGAGGAGCGCGTGGTCCTCAAGGACATCCAGCGCCACCCGTGGAAGCCGCGCGTGCTGCACCTCGACTTCCAGCGCGTGAGCGAGACCGAGGCCATCCGCATGCACGTGCCGCTGCACTTCGTCGGCGAGGACGTCGCCCCCGGCGTCAAGCAGGGCGGGCTGCTGACCCACGAGCTCATCGAGGTCGAGGTCGAGTGCCTGCCCAAGGACCTGCCGGAGTACATCGAGGTGGACGTCTCCGGCCTCGGCCTGGGCGATGCGCTGCATCTCTCGGACCTCAAGCTGCCCGAGGGCGTGCGGCTGGTGGAGCTCATGCGCGGGCCCGAGCACGACGTCGCCGTGGTCTCCATCCACGCCCGCCGCGGCGCCGCCGAGGAGGGCGAGGAGGCCGGCGGCGAGGCCGCCGAGGGCGGCGAGGGCGAGGCCGCCTGACGCCCGCGCGCGTGACCGCTGGCGCGGCGGGCATCGGCCTCGTGGCGGGGCTCGGCAACCCCGGCCCGCGCTACGAGGGCACCCGCCACAACGCGGGCTTCTGGTTCGTGGAGGCGCTCGCGCGGCGCGCGGGTGCGGCGCTGCGCGAGGAGCCGCGCTTCCGCGCGCGCCTCGCGCGCGCCGAGGTCCACGGCCGCGACCTCCGCCTGCTCGAGCCGCTCACCTACATGAACCACAGCGGCGAGGCCGTGGCCGCCGTGGCGCGCTTCTACCGCTACCCGCCGGAGGCGATCCTCGTCGCCCACGACGACCTCGACCTCCCGCCGGGAGCCGTGCGGCTCAAGCGCGGTGGCGGCCAC
This sequence comes from Gammaproteobacteria bacterium, assembly GCA_015494165.1. GTDB lineage: Bacteria > Pseudomonadota > Gammaproteobacteria > S144-34 > S144-34 > S144-34. The sequence continues at coordinate 20,400 of WGBS01000228.1, forward strand.
GGCGGCCACAACGGCCTGCGCGACGTCATCGCCCGCCTCGGCAGCCGTGACTTCTTCCGGCTGCGGCTCGGCATCGGCCATCCGGGGCCGGGCGCCGACGTCGTCGGCTACGTCCTCAGCCGGCCGCCGGCCGCCGAGCGCGCCGCCATCGAGGCGGCCATCGAGGCCGCCCTCGAGGCGCTGCCCGACATCCTCTCGGGCGAGCCGCGGCGCCTCGACCGCGCCATGAGCCGCCTGCACCGCCTGCCCCAGACGTGACCGGCGGCCGCGGATTTTAGCCTTCCCAGGAGGCTAAATGTGCCGTATTTTAGCCTCCTGAGAAGGCTGGAGCCTGCCGGTGCACGAGATCTTCGAGCGCCTGATCGCGGACTTCCACGAGCGGCCGCTGCCGCGGCTGACGCGCCGCGACGTGCGCCTGCCCGCGCTGCGGGGCAAGGTCGACGCCGTGGTCGGGATGCGCCGCACCGGCAAGACCTCGCTGCTGCTGGCCCGTGCCGCGGAGCTGCATGAGGCCGGCGTTCCCCGCGAAGGCGTGCTGTACGTCAACTTCGATGACGAGCGGCTGCTGCCGCTGGAGGCGCGCGAGCTCGACGCGCTCGTCGAGACCTACTACCGGCTCTATCCCGCCCGCCGCGCTGCGCTCTCCTACCTCATGCTCGACGAGATCCAGAACGTCCCGGGCTGGGAGCGCTGGATCCGTCGCCTGCTCGACACCGAGGCGGTGCAGGTCGCCGTCACGGGCTCCTCGGCCCGGCTGCTCGGGCGCGAGATCGCCACGAGCCTGCGCGGCCGCGCCCTCACCACCGAGGTCTATCCCTTCAGCTTCCGCGAGGCCCTGCGCCACCGCGGCATGGAGCCCGCCAGGCCGCCGCCCTACGGCGGGCGCACGCGCTCACGCCTCGACCGCGCCCTGCGCGAGCACCTGGTGGAGGGGGGCTTCCCCGAGGTGCAGGGGCTGGATCCGGCGCTGCGGGTGCGCGTGCTCCAGGAGTACGTGGACGTCGCCGTCCTGCGCGACGTGGCCGAGCGGCACCGGGTCAGCAACCTCCCCGCGCTGCGGGCCCTCCTGCGCCAGGCGCTCGCGCACCCGGCGGGCGAGCTCAGCATCACGCGCCTGCACCGCGAGCTCAGGAGCCAGGGCCTGGCCGCCTCCCGCGACACGCTTCATGAGTACTTCGCCTATCTCGAGGACGCGTACCTGCTGAACGGGGTGAGGCTGTGGACCCGCTCCGAGCGCGCGCGCCGCGTCAACCCGCGCAAGGTCTACCCCGTTGACACGGGCCTCGCGCTCGCCCACGCGCGCCGCCTCGATCCGGACTGGGGGCGGCTGCTCGAGAGCTGGGTCTTCCTCGAGCTGCGGCGCCGCGGCTACGCGATCGGCTACTATCGCACGCGCTCCGGCCGCGAGGTGGACTTCGTCGCCGAGCACCCGGCGGGCGGCAGGCGCCTCGTGCAGGCCGCCTGGACCCTCGAGGGCGAGGGCACGCGCGCGCGCGAGCTCGAGGCAGCGGTCGAAGCGATGCGCGAGCTGCGGCTGCGCGAGGGCGAGGTCGTGACCTGGGTCGAGGAGGAGACGGTGGAGGCCGGCAGGGGCCGGCGCATCCGCGTCGTGCCCGCCGCCCGCTGGGCGCTGGAGCTGGACTGAGGCGAGGAGGGGCGATGGGATTCCGCTGCGGCATCGTCGGGCTGCCCAACGTGGGCAAGTCCACCCTGTTCAACGCGCTCACGCGCGCCGGCATCCAGGCCGAGAACTACCCCTTCTGCACCATCGACCCCAACGTGGGCGTGGTGCCCGTGCCCGACCCGCGCCTCCAGCGCATCGCCGAGATCGTGCGGCCCGAGAAGGTGGTGCCGGCGGTGATGGAGTTCGTCGACATCGCGGGCCTCGTCGAGGGCGCCTCCAAGGGCGAGGGGCTCGGCAACCGCTTCCTCGCCCACATCCGCGAGGTCGACGCCATCGCCCACGTGGTGCGCTGCTTCGAGGACCCGAACGTGGTGCACGTCGCCGGCCGCGTCGATCCCGCGCGCGACATCGAGGTCATCGCCACCGAGCTCGCGCTCGCCGACCTCGAGACCGTCGAGCGCGCCATCGCCCGCGTCGAGAAGCAGGCGCGCTCCGGCGACAAGGAGGCGAAGGCGCGGCTCGCCGTCTACGAGCGCCTGCGCGCGGCCCTCGACGCCGGTCGCCCCGCGCGCACGGTCGAGCTCTCGGAGGGCGAGCGTCCCGTCGCCCGCGAGCTGCATCTGCTCACCGCCAAGCCCGTGCTCTACGTGGCCAACGTCGCTGAGGACGGCTTCGAGGGCAACCCGCACCTCGACACCGTGCGCCGCATCGCCGCCGGGGAAGGCGCCGAGGTCGTGCCCGTGTGCGCCGCCGTCGAAGCCGAGCTCGCCGACCTCACGGACGCCGAGCGCGCCGAGCTCCTGCGCGAGCTCGGTCTCGAGGAGCCGGGGCTGCACCGCCTCATCCGCGCCGGCTACCGCCTGCTGGGCCTCAGGACCTTCTTCACCGCCGGGCCCAAGGAGGTGCGCGCCTGGACCATCCGCGCCGGCGCCACCGCCCCCGAGGCCGCCGGGCGCATCCACACCGACTTCCAGCGCGGCTTCATCCGCGCCGAGGTGGTGAGCTACGAGGACTTCGTCGCCTGCGGCGGCGAGCAGGGCGCGCGCGAGCAGGGCAGGCTCCGTCTCGAGGGCAAGGACTACGTCGTCCAGGACGGCGACGTCATCCATTTCCGCTTCAATGTGTGAGCGGGTGACGGGTGACGGGTGACGGGTGACGGGAAGATCGAAAGGCTGCGCCCGAAGGGCGCACCGGCCCTCGCTTCCCGATCCTCGTCTCCCGCCACTCTCGATGGCGGGCTTCCAGCCCCTCCCGCTTCGCGGGAGCGCACGGGAGACGGGTTGGAACCCGTCTCGCGCCGCTGGCGCCGCGGGCGGCCGCGGCGCCCGCGCCTTGCCGGGGCTGCGGGGCTGCCGTATCCTTCCGCACCCACCCCACCGCGGCTAGGTAGCTCAGCTGGTCAGAGCACGGCACTCATAATGCCGGGGTCGTGGGTTCGACTCCCACCCTAGCCACCAAATCCTGGCATTCGGGGCCACCGTCCGTGCGCGCAGCGCCAAGTCATTGTGCTCGCGCCGTTCCACGGCGCCCGGCGCGTGTGCGTGGCGTGGCCGCGGGGCCGTTCCGGGGGCATCGCTGGGGGCACGCCCGGAGGATGCGGGATCTCGCGGCGGTGGCCGCACGGCGCGACGAGCCGACGGTGGCGCACGAGACGCTGGTCCGGCGCCTGCGCGCGGACGCCCTCCTCTAGATGCTCAAGCCGCCTTCCCGCGCGAGCGCGTCACGGCCTCGAGGGCTGCCCGCGCAAGGAAGCCCGAGCGCGACTCGCCGGCAGCCCGCGCCGCCCGGTCGATCAGCGCCAGGACACCCTCCGGCAAGGTGATGTTCACCCGCCGGGCGCGGCCGCCAAGGCGCGTCAGGTCCACCTCGACGACGGACCAGACGCCGCCTGCGTACTCGGGGTTGCCGGCATGGTCCTCGACCGTGCCCGGTTCCGGGATGGGCTCTCCGTCGAGCAGCAGACCTTCCAGATGGCACTCGATCGCCTCCTTGGCGTTCTCGATCGCCTCGTCGAGCGTGGCGCCCGCGGAGAAGCAGCCCGGCAGATCCGGCACGACGACGCCGTAGTCGCTGTGCTCGTCCTTGTGGATGACGATCGGATATCTCATGTCGGCCCCTCCATCGCCAGCCCGCCTGCCGGTAGATGCTGCGCAGGGTGGCCAGCGGCAGCTCGTGCCTGGGGTGCGGGACCGTGACCTTACCCGGCTTCTGCGGGTGCTTGAACTGGTGGTGGCTGCCGCGGACGTGGTGCAGCACCCATCCCTCGCGCTTCAGCCGGCGGATCACGTCCGCGCTTTTCATGTGTGTATGATACACACCTCGATCCGGCTGTCACCCGCGAAAGAGCCGGGGACGTCGGGAAGCACGACGTGAACGGCTCTCGCCGTGGAACCGGAGGCCTCGCGTGCGGGCCCGTCCCGGCGCGCGGGTCAGGCGGTGCGGCGCAGCAGGAACCAGGCGAAGCGCTGCTCGGCGCCGGCGGGGGTGCGGTGGGTCTCGCGGCGCTCCTCGGCGAGCTCGAAGCCGTCGCCCAAGGTCTCGAGCAGCAGGGCCGC
>WGBS01000229.1 GCA_015494165.1 Gammaproteobacteria bacterium
CCGCATCGCTCCGTTTCGCGATACAGGATAGTAGCCCGTCATTCAGACGGCAACCGGCGCCTTGATGTGCGGATGCGGGTCGTAACCCGTGATCTCGAAGTCCTCGTAGCGGAAGTCGTCGATGTCCTTGACCTGCCGCCGGATGCGTAGTCGCGGCAACGGGCGCGGTTCGCGCGCAAGCTGTGTTCGCGCCTGCTCCAGGTGGTTGAGGTACAGGTGGGCGTCGCCCAGGGTGTGGATGAGCTCGCCGGGCTCGAGGCCCGTCACCTGCGCCACCATCATGGTCAGCAGCGCGTAGGAGGCGATGTTGAAGGGAAGGCCGAGAAAGATGTCGGCGCTGCGCTGGTAGAGCTGGCAGGAGAGCCTGCCCTCGGCCACGTAGAACTGGAAGAAGGTGTGGCAGGGGGCGAGCGCCATGCGGCCGGCGCGCACGTTGTCCTGCGGGCTCACCCCCTCGTCCGGCAGGTCCGCCACGTTCCAGGCGCTCACCAGGATGCGCCGCGAGTGCGGGCGCGTGCGCAGCTGCTCCAGCACCTGGGCGATCTGGTCCACCGTGCGCCCGTCGGGCGTGCGCCAGGCGCGCCACTGGCGCCCGTAGATGGGGCCGAGCTCGCCGTCCTCCGTGGCCCATTCGTCCCAGATGGTCACGCCGTGCTCGTGCAGGTAGCGGATGTTGGTCTCGCCGCGCAGGAACCACAGCAACTCGTGGATGATCGAGCGCAGGTGCAGGCGCTTGGTGGTGACCGCGGGAAAGCCCGCGGCGAGGTCGAAGCGCATCTGCCAGCCGAAGATGCTGAGCGTGCCCGTGCCGGTGCGGTCCTCCTTGCGCACGCCGTGCTCGAGCACGTGCCGCATGAGGTCGAGATACTGTCTCATCCGCCCTCCCTCGATGCGCGCCGGTAGGCCCACCACAGCAGCGCCAGGCCCCCCGCCACCATCGGCAGCGAGAGGAGCTGCCCCATGGTCAGCCAGCCGAAGGCGATGAAGCCGAGCTGGGGGTCCGGCTCGCGCACGAACTCCACCAGGAAGCGGAAGGTGCCGTAGAGCGCCAGGAACAGGCCGGAGGGCGCCATGCGCGGCCGCGGCCGCGCGGTGAACCACCACAGCAGGGCGAACAGCACCAGGCCCTCGAGCGTCGCCTCGTAGAGCTGCGAGGGGTGGCGCGGCGCGGGCCCGGCGAGCGGAAAGACCATGCCCCACGGCAGGTCCGTGGGCCGCCCCCACAGCTCGCCGTTGATGAAGTTGCCGATGCGCCCGAAGAGGAGCCCCGGCGGCACCAGCGGCGCGCAGAAGTCGGCCACCGCCCAGAAGCCGCGCCCGGTGCGGCGCCCGTAGCGCCACAGCGCCGCCATGACGCCGAGCAGCCCTCCGTGGAAGGACATGCCGCCCTCCCAGATCCTGAGCGCCATGAGCGGATCGGCGAGGAAGGCGTCCAGCCCGTAGAACAGCACGTAGCCGATGCGGCCGCCGAGTATGACGCCGAAGGCCGCATAGACCAGCAGGTCGCCGACCTCCTCCGCCCGCCAGCCCGAGCCGGGACGCGCGGCGCGGCGCCGGCCCAGCCACCAGGCGGCGAGGAAGCTGAGCACGTACATGAGCCCGTACCAGCGCACCTTGAGGGGGCCGATCTCGACGGCGACGGGGTCGAAGCCGGGGTGGCGCAGCATCAGGCCAGGCTCACGCGCAGCACCAGGCACTTGAGATAGTCGGTCTCGGGCACCGCGGGGTGCACCGGGTGGTCCGGCGCCTGGTGGCCGCGCTCGAGGAGCTGCAGGTTGCGGTCCACGTGGCGCGCGGCCTCGTGCACGAGGGCGAGAAAGCGCGCGCGGTCCAGATGGAAGGAGCACGAGCAGGTGACGAGGAAGCCGTCCTTCGCCAGCACCTGCATGGCCATGCGGTTGAGCCGCCGGTAGGCCTCGAGGCCCGCCTTGAGGTCGCGCCGGCGCCGCACGAAGGCGGGCGGGTCGAGCACGACGAGGTCGAAGCGCGCGCGCTCGGCGCGCAGCGCCGCCAGCGCCTCGAAGGCGTCGGCGCGCAGGGTACGCACGCGGCCGTCGACGCCGTTGAGGCGCGCGTTCTCCGCCACCCGCGCGAGCGCGGCCTCGGAGCTGTCCACGCACAGCACGGACTCGGCGCCGCAGGCCGCGGCGCGGATGCCCCAGCCGCCGGCGTAGCTGAAGAGATCGAGCACGCGCGCGCCGCGCGCGTAGCGCGCGAGCCGCAGGCGGTTGTCGCGCTGGTCGTAGAACCAGCCGGTCTTCTGGCCGCCGAGGAGCGGCACGCGGAAGCGCAGCCCCGCCTCCTCGACCTCGACCTCCGCGGGCGGCTCCCCGCGCGCGACCTCCACCGTGCGCGGCAGGCCCTCGAGCTCGCGCACGGGGCTGTCGTTGCGCAGCACCACCGCGCGCGGGCGCAGCACCTTGTCGAGGGCGCCGAGCACGTCCTCGCGCGCGCGCTCCATGCCGGCGGTGTTGAGCTGCGCCACCAGCACCTCGCCGTAGCGGTCCACCACGAGGCCCGGCAGGCGGTCGCCCTCGGCGTGCGCGAGGCGGTACCAGGGGCCCTCGAACAGGCGCTCGCGCAGGCCGAGGGCCACCTTGAGGCGGTGGACGATGAGCGAGCGCGAGAAGGGGTGGCGGCGGTCGCGGCTCGCGATGCGCGCGCAGATGAGCGAGTGCGGGTTGACGTAGCCGGTGCCGAGGAAGCGCCCGTCGGCCGCCTGCACCTCGACCGGCTCGCCCGGCTCGAAGGCCGTGAGCGGCGTGGCGCGGGTGTCCACCTCGTTGCTGTAGACCCACGGGTGGCCGGCGCGGATGCGCCGCTCCTCGCGCGGGCGCAGGCGCAGCGGCCGGAAGCGCGGCGGCGGGGCGGCGGATGGTGCGGGCGTGCTCAAGGAAGGGTCTCCGTCGGCCGGGGGCCACATTGTGCGACAGCGCCGCGCCGCGGCGCCAGGCGCGGGCCCCGCCGCCTATATAATGGCGCCTCCCGCCCAGGCGCCGCGCCCCGCACCGAGCGAACGCATGGCCAACCTCGTCACCACCCTGCGCCTCGTGCTGCTCTTCGTCGCCGTGGCGCTGGCCTACCTCGCCCCGCCCGTGGTGCAGCTCGCCGTGCCGGCGCTGCTCGCCGCCGTCTTCGCCCTGGACGCCCTCGACGGCTGGGTGGCGCGCGCCCGCCACGAGACCAGCCTCGCCGGCGCCGTCTACGACATCGCCGCGGACCGCATCGTCGAGAACGTGCTGTGGATCGTGCTCGCCGACCTCGATCTGGTGCCGGTGTGGATCGCGCTCGTGTTCGTCACCCGTGGCCTGCTCGTGGACGCGGTGCGGGCCGAGGCGGGCCGCGAGGGGCGCGCGCCCTTCGACACCGTGCGCTCGCCGCTCGCGCGCTTCCTGGTGGCCTCGCGCCTCATGCGCGGGCTCTACGGGGTGGTGAAGGCGGCCACCTTCGTGTGGGCCTTCCTCACGGTGCCGTGGCCGGCCCTGTGGCCCGAGGGCTGGGCCGCGTGGGGGGCGCCCGCGCGCGGGCTCACGCTGGCGCTGGCGCTCGCGAGCGTCGCCCTCAGCCTCGTGCGCGGCCTGCCGGTGCTGGTGGAGTTCGCGCGCGAGGAGGCCGGCGCACGCCCGTGAGCCGCCCGGTTTTCGTCGACCTGGACGGGACGCTGGTGCCGCCACCCTCGACCGAGGTGCGCCTGGCGCGCGTGCTCGCCGCGGAGGGGCGGCTCGGGGCGCGCCAGCTCGCCGCCTGGCTCGCGTTTCTGGCTCGCCACGCGCGCCTCGGCCGCCATGCCCTGCGCCTCGACAAGGCCTGGCTCGCGGGCCTCGACGTGGCGGCGGTCGCCAACGCCGCTCAGCGCCTGGCCGCCGCGCTCGTGCCGGGCAGCGTGCGCCCCGCTCTGCGCGAGCGCCTCTCCGCCCACCGCGCGGCGGGCGACCGCCTCGTGCTGCTGACGGGCGCGCCGCAGCCGCTCGCGGAGGCCTTCGCGCAGCGGCTCGAGATGGAGCATGCGATCGGCGCGCTGTGCGCCCGCCGGGGCGGACGCTACCTCGCCGCCGCGCCGCTGCGCCACCCCTTCGGCACGGCTAAGCGCATCCTCGCCGCGGCCTGGTGCGAGCGACACGGCGCCCGCCTCGAGGCCGCCTGCGCCTACGGCGACAGCCGCCACGACCTCGCGCTGCTCGCCGCCGTGGGCACGCCCGTGGCGGTGGCGCCCGACCGCGTGCTCGCCGCCCACGCCCGCCGGCGTGGCTGGGAGATCATCCCGACTGGGACGCCGGGGCCTCCGGGCCCGGCAGGCTCTCGCACTCCTTGAAGATGCGCGCGGTGCAGCGGCGGCAGATCTCGGGGTCGAGCCGCCGGACGATGTAGCCGATGGCGTCGGACTTGCTGCGGAAGCAGTTCTCCTCGCCGATGGTCTCGATGTAGCCGCCGCGGCGCAGCACCTCCATCACGCCCTCCTTGACGCGATAGAGGTAGAGCCCGCCGCCGCGCGCGCGCCGGCGCTCGGCCTCGTGCGCGAGGAATTCCGCGCCGGCGACGTCCGCGAAGTTGACGCCGTGCATGAGCAGCAGCAGGTGGCGCTGCTCCGGCTTCTCGCGCTCGTACTCGGCCAGGGTCTCCTGCACGTGCGGCACCGCCCCGAAGAACAGCGAGCCGTCGATGCGCACCATCTTGAGCTGCGGGCACTCGGGCAGGGAGGGGTCGGTGTTGAACTGGCGCTTGGGCAGGCGCGGGTCCGGCACGCGCGGCAGGATGCGCGGGCGCGAGGTGCGCATGAGATACAGCACCAGCGACAGGATGACGCCCGCGAGGATCGCGAACTCCAGGTCGAGGAAGAGCGCCCCGAAGAAGGTCGTCGCCAGCACCGCCGTGTCGGAGTAGCTCGCCTTGAGGATGTGGCGGATGTGCTTGAGGTCGATCAGCCCCCAGGCGACCACGAAGAGGATCGCGGCCATCGCCGCGTTCGGCAGGTAGGCCACCAGCGGCGCCACCGCGACCACGATGCCCATGAGCAGCACGCCGGCGAGCACCGCCGCCACCGGCGTGCGCGCGCCGGCGGCGAAGTTGAGGGCGCTGCGGTTGAAGGAGCCCGTGGCGACGTAGCCCGAGAAGAAGCTGCCGACGATGTTCGACAGGCCCTGGCCGATGAACTCCTGGTTGCCGTCGATCTGGTAGCCGGCGCGGGCGGCGATGGAGCGCGCGATGGAGACCGCCTCGGTGAGCGCGAAGAGCGTCATGGCGAGCGCCGCGGGCGCGAGCTCGCGCATCGTCTTCCAGTCGAACTCGGGGCTGGAGAGCGGCGGCAGGGTGGCGGGCAGGGCGCCCACCTTGGCGATCCCCGCGCGCCCTGCGCCGACCACGGCCTCGAGCGCGACGGCGAAGACGCTGCCGGCGATCATGGCGATGAGCATGTGCGGCAGCCGCGGCCAGCGTCGGCGCACGAGGATGCTGGTGGCGAGCGTCACCGCCCCGACGGCCGTGACGTAGACG
>WGBS01000230.1 GCA_015494165.1 Gammaproteobacteria bacterium
CGCGCGGCCGGCGCGCGGGGCGTGGCCGCCGTCCGCGCCCTCTGGGAGGGGACATGAGGCGTCCCCGGCCGGAGGCGCTCGCCGGGCTCGCCTTCGCGGCCGCGGTGCTGGCGGCCGCGGCGGGTCTCGCCGTGCGCTACTGGCAGCTCGAGCGTGCCGGCGAGAGCCGCGACCGCGAGCTCGTGGTGCTGGGCGGGTGCCGGCCGTGGGCGGACTGGTGCGAGGCGCGCAGCGGCGGGCTCGCGCTCCGCCTCCGTTTCGAGGGTCCCGCCGCGCCGCTGCGGCGCTTCCGCGTGGGGGTCGAGGCCCGCGGCCCGGTCCGGCCCGAGGCGGTGAGCGTCCGCTTCGAGATGCCGGGCATGGAGATGGGGCAGCAGCCGGTGGCGCTGGCGCCGGACGGGGCGGGCGGGTGGAGCGGCGAGGCGGTGCTGCCCGTCTGCGCCACGGGCCGCACCGACTGGGTGGCCGTCGTGCGCGCGCGCGCCGGCGCGGGCGAGGGCGGCTGGGTCGCGCGCTTTCCGTTCGTCGTCAGGTGACGGCTCCGGTCTGTAGCCTGCGGCCTGCGGTCTGCAGCTCGCAGTTTGCCGCCTGCAGCTCGCAGCGTAAGAGAGGAATGTGGAAGCGGCTTCTAGCCGCGCTTCCTCAGCCCGTCGCGGTCGGGGCTGGAAGCCCCTCCCGCAATCGGGTTCTGTTTCCCGTCTCCCGCAACCCGTTTACCGTGACCTGTCACCGTCACCCGATTCCCGTCCGCTGTCGGGCGGTGCGGGCTCCTCGCCCGGGATGCGGCGGGTCTCCGCGAGCCATTCCCCGAGGTCGATCAGGCGGCAGCGCTCGCTGCAGAACGGGCGCCAGCGCGAGGTCTCGTCCCACGGGACCGGCTTCCCGCAGGTGGGGCAGGGGACGGTGCGCGGCTTGCGGGCCCCGGGCACGGCCGCGGCGCTCAGAGCGTGCAGCAGGTGAAGTCGAAGGGCACGTCGCGCGCCGTCTGGCGCGGGCGCCCGCCGCGGATGTCGTGCTCGAGGAAGCGCACCGTGACGCGGTGGCGGCCGCCGCTCACCTCCGGATAGAGGCCCTGCCCGTCGGGGAGGCCCACACGCACCATCTGGCACAGGCGGCCGCCCTCGAGGTTGCGCTGGAAGAAGCCGCCCTCGGCGACCACGCGCGTCGGCACGGCGCTCTCGCGGATCAGGCGCAGGATGAGCTCGGCGGCCGTCTCCACGGGGGCGAAGACGGCGAGCCAGGCCTCGAGGTCGCCGCGGCGCAGCTCCGGCGGCTGCTCGAGCCAGAACTGCAGGGCCGGCACGTCGAAGCCGCAGGTGCCGCCGGGGATGGCGACGCGCTGGCGCACGGCGGCGAGGAACTCGTTGTCCTTGAGCGCGTCGCCGAAGCGCCCGTTGCCGTGGCGCAGCACGTCGACCAGCGCCTCCATCTCCCCGAGGACGCGCGCGAGGCGCTGCTGGTCGACGCGGGGGTCGCTGGCGAGCTCGCCCAGCACGCCGGCGAGGCGCTCGAGCTCCTTGAGGATTTCCGAGCGCAGGTCGCTGCGCCCGGTGATGGCCATGATCTCCAGCAGGCCCTCGAGGGCGGCGCGGCTGTCCCAGGGCGTGGACCGCGCGAGGCTGTGGCGCGTGCGGCGGAAGAGCATCTCGAGGCGCAGCAGGGTGCGCACCCGCTCGTTGAGCGGCTGCTCGTAGACGACCACCCGCGCGCGGGCGCGTGTTCCGGACGCCGGCTCCTGCCGCATGGCCGCCTGCCGGGCTCCTCCCCGCATGTGAGCTACTCCGTGCCGCTTGCGCGGGCCAGCGCGAGATAGCGCGCGTGCAGCGCGCGCAGCGCCTCGGCCAGGGCCGCGAGGTCGCGGTCGTTTACGACCACGTCGTCGGCGGCCGCGAGGCGCGTGGCCCGGTCCGCCTGCGCCCTGAGCATAGCACCGATCTCGGGGTCGGACAGCCCACGCTTTCGCAGGCGCTCGCGCTGCAGCGCCTCGGGCGCGTCGATCACCAGCACGCGGTCGGCGAGGTCGGTCCAGCCGGCCTCGACCAGGAGCGGCACCACGACCACGCAGTAGGGGGCCCGGCAGGCGGCGATCCAGCGCTCGACACGCTCGCGGATGCGCGGGTGCAGGATGGCCTCGAGCCGGCGGCGGGCAGCGGGGTCGGCGAGGATGCGGCGGCGGACGGCGGCGCGGTCGAGCGCCCCGTCGGGCCGCAGGGCCCAGGGACCGAGCGCCGCGGCGATCTCGGCGAGCACGGGGCTGCCCGCGCGGGTCAGCTCGCGCGAGACGTCGTCGGTGTCGAGCACGGGCACGCCGAGCTCGCGCAGCAGCGCGGCGGCCGCGCTCTTCCCGGCCCCGGCGCCGCCGGTGAGCGCGACCACGAGGGGGCGGCCGGTCGTGCGGGAGGCCTTTTGTCTCACGGTCCTCAGCCGAGTCCCGCCCAGCGGAGGTAGGCGCCCGTCAGCTCGCGCCCCCACAGGAGCGCGATCCAGCCCGCGGCGGCGAGGAAGGGGCCGAAGGCGATGGGCACCTGCCGCGCCTGGCGGCCGAGGGCGATCAGCACGCCGCCCACCACCGCGCCCACGAGCGAGGAGCCGAGGACCACGAGCGGCAGCATCTGCCAGCCGGTCCAGGCGCCGATGGCCGCGAGCAGCTTGAAGTCGCCGTAGCCCATGCCCTCCTTGCCGGTGAGGAGGCGGAAGAGGTGATAGGCCCCCCACAGGAACAGGTAGCCGGCGGCGGCGCCGGTGACGGCGTCCTCAAGCGGGACGAACCTCCAGGGCGTCAGGTTCCAGAGCAGGCCCGCCCACAGCAGCGGCAGCGTGATCTGATCCGGCAGGAGCTGGCGCTCGAGGTCGATGGCGGTGAGCGCCACGAGGGCCCAGGTGAAGACCAGGACGGCGGGCAGGGCCGGGGCCCAGCCGTAGCGCCAGGCGACGACCCCGGCGAGCACGCCGCTCGCGAGCTCGATGGCGGGGTAGCGCCAGCCGATGGCGCCCCCGCACCCCGGGCAGCGCCCGCGCAGCAGCAGCCAGCTCAACACCGGGACGTTCTCGAGGGCCCGGATGGTCCGCCCGCACTGCGGGCAGCGCGAGCGCGGCACCGCCAGGTTGAGCGGGGGCTCCGACGGCGGCGGCTCGCCGGCGAGCTCGGCGCAGTGGCGCCGCCACTCGCGCTCCATCATCAGCGGAAGGCGGTGGGCGACGACGGTGAGGAAGCTGCCGACCAGCAGGCCCAGCACCACCGCCCCGGCGGCGAGCAGGCCGGGCGAAGTCTGCAGCAGCTCGACCAAGGGATCCCGGTCGCGGCCTTCCTCAGATGACCGAGGCCATCTTGAACACGGGCAGGTACATGGCGACCACGAGGCCGCCCACCAGCACGCCGAGGATCACCATGATCAGCGGCTCGAGGAGGCTGGAGAGGGCGTCGACGGCGTTGTCCACCTCCTCCTCGTAGAAGTCGGCCACCTTGGAGAGCATCTCGTCGAGCGAGCCCGCCTCCTCGCCGATGGCTACCATCTGCACCACCATGTGGGGGAAGAGCCCCGTCTGGCGCATGGCGAGCTGGAGCTGCTGGCCCGTGGCCACCGCCTCGCGCATCTGGAGCACAGCCTCGGCGTACTCGGCGTTGCCCGTGGCGCCCGCGACCGACTGCAGGGCCTCCACCAGCGGCACGCCGGCGGCGAACATGGTCGCCAGCGTGCGCGCGTAGCGGGCGATGGCAGCCTTGCGCAGGATGGGCCCCACGATCGGCAGACGCAGGATCACCCGATCGAGCCCGCGGCGGAAGCGCGGCGAGCGCTTGTGAAGCTGGACGACGCCGATGACGGCCGCGATCGCGCCGCCGAGCACCGCCCACCACCAGTCCTGCATGAAGCGCGACATGTCGATGACGAGCCGCGTGAAGGCCGGGAGGTCCGCGCCGAAGTTCTGGAACATGGTCTCGAACTGCGGCACGACGAAGACCAGCAGCAGGATGGTGACGAGCACGGCCACCACCAGCACCGCCGTGGGATAGAACAGGGCCTTCTTGATCTTGCCCTTGAGGCTCTCGGTCTTCTCCTTGTAGGTGGCGATCTTGTCGAGCAGGGAATCGAGCACGCCCGCGTGCTCGCCCGCACGCACCAGGTTGACGTAAAGATCGTCGAAGTAGAGCGGGTGCTTGGCGAGCGCCTCCGCCAGCGAGGAGCCTGCCTCGACGTCCGTCTTGATGGCGAGCACGAGCTCCTGCATCTTCGGGTTCTCGTGCCCGCGGCCGATGATCTCGAAGGCCTGCACCAGCGGCACGCCTGCCTCGAGCATGGTGGCGAGCTGGCGGCTGAGGACGGCGATGTCGCCCGCGCGGATCTTCTTGCTGCGCAGCCCGCCGAAGAGCTCGGTCTTCCTGCGCACGCGCGTCGGGACGATGCCTTGGCGGCGAAGCTCGGCGCGCACCTGCGCCTCGTTGGCGCCGCGCGATTCGCCCTTGACGCGGTTGCCCTTGCGGTCGGTCCCCTCCCACTGGAAGAGCGCCTCCCTGGTGGCCTCGGCCTTGCGGCCGCGGGCCTTGGCCCTGACGTTGGCAGCGCGTGTCGCCATGGCTCGCTCCTAGCCGCGTCAGTCGCGGGTGACGCGGTCGATCTCCTCCAGACTGGTGACGCCCTCGCGCACCTTGCGCAGGCCCGAAGTGCGAAGATCCGCGATTCCCTCCTTGCGGGCCTGTTCGGCAAGATCCATCGCCGTGCCGCCCTCGAGGATGATGCGCCCCATCTCCTCCGAGACCGGCATGACCTGGAAGATGCCGACCCGCCCCCGGTAGCCGTTGGTGCAGTGGTCGCAGCCGGGGCCGGGCTGGAAGATCTTGAGCGTCGGGATCTCGGCCTCGTCGAAGCCCGCCGCCGCCAGCACCTCGGGCGGGTACTCGGCCGGCTTGCGGCAGTGCGGGCAGAGCCGGCGCGCCAGGCGCTGGGCGACGATCAGGGTCACGGCCGAGGCGATGTTGTAGGGCGGCACGCCCATGTTGGCGAGCCGCGTCAGCGTCTGCGGCGCGTCGTTGGTGTGCAGGGTGGAGAGCACCATGTGGCCCGTCTGCGCCGCCTTGATGGCGATCTCGGCCGTCTCCAGGTCGCGGATCTCGCCGACCATGATGATGTCCGGGTCCTGGCGCAGGAAGGCGCGCAGCGCCTCGGCAAAGGTCATCCCGGTCTTGGGATTCATCTGTACCTGGTTGATGCCGGGGACGAAGATCTCGACCGGGTCCTCGACGGTCGAGATGTTGCGCTCGGGCGTGTTCAGGATGTTGAGCGCGGTGTAGAGCGTGACGGTCTTGCCGCTGCCGGTCGGGCCCGTCACCAGCACCATGCCCCAGGGCTTGCGGATGGCGCTGAGGAAGGCCTCCTTCTGCTCCTCCTCCATGCCGAGCGAGTCGATCCCGACCTTGGCCTGGGAGGAGTCGAGGATGCGCAGCACCACCTTCTCGCCGTAGAGGGTGGGCAGGGTGTTGACGCGGAAGTCGATGGCCTGGTTGCGCGACAGCGAGAGCTTGATGCGCCCGTCCTGCGGCACGCGCCGCTCGGCGATGTCGAGGCGTGCCATGACCTTGAGGCGCGCGGTGATGCGCGGCGCCAGGTTGTGCGGCGGGCTCGCCACCTCGTAGAGGATGCCGTCCTGGCGGTAGCGCACCCGGTAGGCCTTCTCGTAGGGCTCGAAGTGGATGTCGGAGGCACCCTTCTTGATCGCGTCGACCAGGATCTTGTTGACGAAGCGCACAACCGGCGCGTCCTCGGCATCGGCCGCCGTGACCTGGCCGCTGTCCTCCTCCTCGTCCACGCCGGAGACGTCGAGCTTCTCGAGGTCGACGTCGCCGAAGTCCTGCAGGGTCGTGTCGTGGGCCTCGAGGGCGCGGTCGATGGCCTGCTCGAGCTTGTCGTCCTCGACCAGGACGGGCTCGGTCGTCAGATTGGTGTGGAACTTGATCTCGTCGAGCGCGCCGAGGTTCGTGGGGTCCGAGACCGCCACGAACAGGCGGTTGCCGCGCTTGTAAAGCGGCAGCGCCTTGTGCTGGCGGATGAGCTTCTCGTCGACCAGCTTGACGGGCGCCTGCTCGAGGTCGATGACCGAGATGTCGAGCAGCGGCACGCCGAACTCGCGCGAGGCGGCGCTGGCGACCTCGCGCGCGCCCACCTCGCCCGTCGCCACCAGCGCGCTGACGAGCGGCAGGCGCTTGCGCTGGGTCTCCTCGTATGCGCGCCGGGCGGCCTCCTCCGAGAGGAGGCCATCCTCCACCAGCCGCCGGGCGAGCCCGCCGAGCGGCGTCAATGGCTGCGTGCTGGCCATTTCCCGAAAGTTTAACTTCTAGACCGTCTCCGATTTTGTGATCTTGGCCACGACGCGAGCATACTCCATTGATGTGAAAAGCAAAAGAGACAAATCCAGGCTATTATTAGTATATACAAATATTTTTGAACCTCTTCAGGACGACGCGTCATGGAGGCCGGCAAGCCCCTGGGTTTTTTTGGAAAGTTGCGACTCGGTACACGAGGGGATCGTTCGCCGCCGTGGCACTGTGAGCATTACTCTGGCTTTCTTCCTTGGCGGTAGAACGGAATGGCGGGCCTCCTTAGGCTGTTCTGTACAGTCTATCCTGTGGAGATCCGATGGAATTGGGCCGCAGTTGATAGCACCCAGAAAAACCTTTGGCTGTGAGAGAAGCCTTTGGGGAGGTGCCACGGCGGCTCGATACCCGCATGGCGCTCTTATCCTGCTTTGCAGGCCGTGATTCGCTTGAACATGCGACTAGCAGCGAATATAGGTGCGCTCGGGCTGATGCAGGCCATCAGCTACGCCGTTCCGCTCGTCGCAATGCCTTATTTGGTGCGCACCGTAAGCCCGGAAGGCTTTGGCGCGCTGATCTTCGCGCAGGCGCTAGTACGCTATTTCTGCATGCTGGCGGAGTACGGCTTTCCGCTGTCGGCTCCGTCTGAGATTGCGGTCGCTGCCTTGCAACGGGACAGGTTGGTCGAGCTTGCATCGCAAATCTTAGGCGCGAAACTGATACTGGCGGCGGCCAGCCTAGCTTTACTGCTGACCGCAGTAGCAGCGGTGCCGCGGCTTCGCGAAGATTGGGCGCTCCATGCTGCGGCCGGTCTCGGGATCCTTGCTGTGGGTGTGTCTCCAGCTTGGCTCCTGCAGGGTATGGAGCGCATGTATGTGCTCGCGGCGGCAGGCATCGGCGGACAGATCGCATCATTGGCGCTATTGGTCGTGCTCGTGGAGGATCCCGGGGATCTCGTGCTGGCCTCAGCGATTCTCGCCTCGCCCGGACTTTTTGCGGCAGCCTTGGGCTGGCCTGTCCTGGCGAGGCAGCTTGGAGGAAGGGCCTTATGGCCCAACTTTTGTGGACTCCGAACGATCCTGGGGCGTGGGTGGCCGCTCTTCACGTCGTCTATGGGTATCCAGATATATGTGAACAGCAACGTGTTCGTCGTTGGGATGATGGTGGGGCCCGCCGCAGCAGGAATCTACGGGGCAGCGGAACGTTTGGCGCGGGCCTTGGCGGCTGCCTTCTATCCTTTAGTGAACGCGCTCTACCCAAGGGTGAGCCGGCTCGCAGCGCATGAGCCGGCCCGGGCACGCTTGCTCCTTATAAAGGCGTCTCGCCCTGCGCTCGGAGCGGCTGTGACAGCCGGGGTTTTGATGTGTGCCTTTTCGGAACAGATGGTTGCCTTGCTGTTCGATAATAAGATGCAGAAAACCGCGTCCATTCTCTGCATTCTCTCGCCGGTGCCTGCCCTTATCGTCGCCAGCCAGTTTCTGGGGGTCCTGGTCCTAATTCCTTTCGGCTGGCGTAGCCAGTTTGCTCGCGTGACTCTTCAGGCGGCCGTTGTTGGCCTGGCGGTCATCTTCCCTGCGGTGATGCTCGCTGACGTTTATGGCGCAGCGGGCGCACACGTGATCGTGGAGGCATACGTGGTCGTTGCAATGGTATGGGTTCTGCGGGCGCATGGCTGGTGGCGAGTCATGCGGCGATGATCCGCGTGGACATCCTCGTGGTCGGAGCAGGCTTCGCGGGGGCGGTCATGGCCGAACGGCTGGCTGCTGTCGGGCTGCGCGTGCTCGTCATTGACCGGCGTTCGCATGTTGCCGGCAATGCCTATGACGAGACTGATTCCCATGGCGTCCTGGTGCACCGCTATGGACCACACATTTTCCATACCAATTCTGAGAGGGTATTCCGATACCTGTCGAGGTTTACCTCGTGGCGTCCATACGAGCACAGGGTGCGTGCCTACGTCCGGGGAAGACTGGTGCCATTTCCCATCAACCTCGATACCCTCAATGCGCTTTACGGCAAGTCATGGGGTGAGGCGGAGGCTAGGGCTTTCCTGGAGCGGGTACGTGTACGTCGGGGCCACCCTCGGACCAGCGAAGACGTGGTTCTCGGGGCAGTCGGTCCGGAGCTGTGCGACCTGTTCTACCGTAACTATACGAGGAAGCAGTGGGGACGCGACCTGAGGGAGCTCAAAGCTTCTGTCGCCGCGAGAATTCCGGTGAGGCTCAATCGCGACGATCGCTATTTCGAGGATCGATTCCAGGCCATGCCAAGAGAAGGCTATACGGCCATATTCCACCGTATGCTCAATCGTGACGGCGTCGAAGTGGCCTTGGAGACGGATTACCGGGAAGCTCTCGGCACAGTGGATTATCGGCATCTCGTCTATACGGGGCCGATCGACGAGTTCTTCGGCTGCTGCTATGGGCCCCTTCCATATCGTTCGCTTCGGTTCGAGCATTTGCATTATGCAGGTGTGGAGCGAGTGCAGCCGGTGGCCACCATAAACTATCCGAATGATTGCGAATACACGCGTGTAACAGAATTCAAGCACCTGACGGGACAGAAGCATTCCGGAACATCTCTGGTGCGCGAGTACCCCCAGGCAGAAGGCGAACCCTATTATCCGGTGCCGAGCGACGATGCCATGGAGCAGGCTCGCCGCTACGAAAAGCTGGCGCGTCAGCGCAAGGACGTCACCTTTGTCGGTCGTCTGGCCGAGTATCGCTACTACAACATGGATCAGGTTGTAGCGGCAGCCCTGAAGAGCGCGGAGAAGGTCAAGGCATTGCTGGGGGTTGATGGCTGAAATGAGGGTCGCTGCCGTTGTGGTGACCTACAATCGCGCGGCGCTGCTGGAGCGCTGCTTGGGTGCGCTTTATGCCCAGAGCAGACTACCCGATGGCGTTATTGTCGTTGACAACGCTAGTACGGATGATACGCCTGCGGTGCTGAAGGCCTGGCGAGATAGGAATTCATCGTTGACATGGATCCGCATGCAAAGGAACGAAGGAGGGGCTGGTGGGTTCGCGCGTGGAATGCGCGAGGTGCTTAATGGTGGCTACGACTGGGCTTGGCTGATGGATGACGACGCGATTCCTGAGGCCGACGCGCTCGCCAAGCTGATTTCACGGAATCCCGAGCCCGACGAGGTGCTGGGCTCGGCGCCGGTCGACGGACCGCGGCTGTCCTGGCGCGTCACACCGTGCTGCGGGCGAACGCGCTCGATCGAGCGATGGGAGGATCTGGACGAACAGGTCGAGGTGACGTCACATCCCTTCATCGGTTTCCTGGTTTCTTCGTTCCTGGCCCGGAAGGTGGGCCTGCCGGATCCCTCTTTTTTTATTGGGGTGGACGACGTCGAGTACTCGTGGCGCCTGCGAGCGGCTGGCGCGCGGATCTTTCTGGTCAAGCGCAGCAGGATCCACCATCCGGCAGCGGACGGTTGCTTCGTAGAGGTGCTGGGACGAAGACTGTTCAACCCCCGGCTTGCGCCTTGGAAGACGTACTATGTCACGCGCAACAGGATCGTGGCTGCGAGGCGGCATCTTGGTGTGCGGTGGCTGGTCGTGACCCTGCCGGGCACATTCCTAAGATTTACGGTGACCCTTTTATGGGACGGATCGGGGCGAGGACGGCAGGCCAAGGCCTATATGGCGGGCATATGGGACGGCGTCCGGGGCAGGGTCGGCATCAGGCATAAAAAATGGGGGCTCTGAGGCTAGAAGCTATCTCAAAAATGGCGCGTGCCTATCGCAGGGCCTAGAATGATAGGCGTGATCAAGCTGACCGACGCTCAGTGGGAACGCATCCGCCATCACTTTCCCGAGGAGAACCGCCCCTCGAACGCACGCGGCCGGCCACCTGTGCCG
>WGBS01000231.1 GCA_015494165.1 Gammaproteobacteria bacterium
CTCGTGCCCGGCGTCCACGGCGATGGGCTCGAAGTCGGGGTTCTCGGGCAGGAGCCACACCCGTCCCCCGCGGCGGCGCAGGCGCTTGACCGTGACCTCCCCGTCCACGCGCGCGACCACGATCTGGCCGTCGCGGGCCTCGGGGGTGCGGTGCACGGCGAGCAGGTCGCCGTCGAGGATGCCGGCGTCGCGCATGCTCATGCCGCGCACGCGCAGCAGGTAGTGGGCCCGGGGACGAAAGACGCCGGGGTCGATGCGGTAGCGGGCCTCCACGTGGGCCTCGGCGAGGATGGGGGTGCCGGCCGCCACCCGCCCCACCACCGGCAGGCCGGGCGGATCGGGCAGGCGGATGCCGCGCGAGGCGCCCGGCACCAGCTCGATGGCGCCCTTGCGGGCGAGGGCGCGCAGGTGGGCCTCGGCGGCGTTGGGCGAGCGGAAGCCGAAGGCGCGCGCGATCTCGGCGCGGGTCGGCGGCATGCCCGTGCGCTCCAGGTGGGAGCGGATGAGCTCCAGGATCTGGGCCTGGCGGGGGGTGAGCGGCTCGGCCATGGGCTGCCTCGATACTGGATATGTATCCAGTATGGGAAAGGAGGCGCGGAGGTCAAGCCCGCGCCGGCTCAGGTCCGGCGGCGCAGCTCCAGGGCGGCGAGCCCGAGGTTGGCCTGCTGGCCGAACTGGCGGAAGGCGGCGAAGCTCTCGGCGTCGATGGGGCGCCCGCTGGGGCGGCGGTCGGCGTAGAGGAGGCCGATGGCGCGCCGGCCCACGCGCAGCGGCATCACGCAGAAGGGCCCGGCGCCCGTGACCGCCAGCACGCCGGGCGTGAGGCCGCGGGCGCCGCCATCGGCGGCCGGGTCCACGAGCACCGCACCGCCGGCCTCCAGCGCCGAGACGATCGCGTTCGGCTCGTCGAGCGGGAAGCGGAAGGCGTGGCGCAGGGTCTCGGCGTCGGCGCCGACGGCGTGCTTGGCCCGCAGGAAGCGGCGGTCGGGGGTGAGCAGGGCGAACAGCGCCCGGTCCATGCCCACGCCGCGGTGCAGCGCCTCCAGCACCATCTCCAGCATCAGCACCACGTTGGGCCGCTCGTCGAGGAGCGCGGCGAGCTCGCGCAGGATGCGAAGCTGCAGGGCCGGGTCGGGCTCCGGCGCCACCCATGGGGCGGCCGTCTCCCCGCCCGCCGCAGGCTCCGGCGCCGCGGCGGACGCCGGCGCCTCCTCCGGCCCCGTGCAGGCGCGTGCCACTGCAGCGGCGAGGGCGCCGCCGCCGAGGGCGCGCGCCGTCTCCTCGGCATGGCGCGCGCTCTCGCGCGCCAGGCGCGCCACGCGCTCGAAGGCGATCCCCGCCTCGCGCGCCAGCCCGTGCAGCGCCGCCTGCGCCTCGGGCGACTCCCACCCGTGCGCGAGCGCCGCGACCAGGGCGTGGCTGCCGCGGGCGATGCGCGCGGCGGGATCGCGCGCGCCGGGGTCGAGGGCGGACTCGACCAGCGTGCCGAGGCGCCAGCTCCGGCCGAGGGCGGCGGTGAGCCGGTCGAGGCCGAAGCCGAGCACCGCGCGCTCGACCTCGGCGGGGTCTGCCCCCGGGCCGGCCTCCTCGAGCGCCGCGGCGAGACGCTCGGCGCTCTCATCCCCGCGCCACCAGAAGACCATGTGGCCGAGGCGATGGAGGAGGGCGGCAATGAAGACCTCCTCGCCGCGCGCGCCGCCGCGCGCCTCCTCGAGGGCCTTGGCCTGCACGGCGGCGTGGACGGCGCGCGCGAGCTCCTCCAGCACGCGCCCCTCGGGACGGGTGGCCGCGAGCGCCTCGACGACGGCCGCCGACAGGCAGATGCTGCGCACCGTGTCGAAGCCGAGGACGATGACGGCGCGGCTCACGGTGCTGATGGGCACGGCGGCGGGGTTGTAGTAGCTGCTGTTGGCCACGCGCAGCACGCGCGCCGTCAGGGGAGCGTCGCGCAGCACCACGGCGGCGAGCTCCGCCGCCGAGGCGTCCTCGCGTCCCGTGACCGCGCCGACGTCGCGCGCGGTGCGCGCCAGCACCGGCACGTCGGACTCGTCGAGGGCCTCCACCCACGCCTCGAGGCGCGCGGCGGGCGCGGGCGCTGCGCTCGCGGTGGCCGGCATCGTTCCCTCCCCCTCTCCCTTTGCCGTCTCCTCCGGGCCTTCCATGCAATCGGCATCCCGCGCGCGGAGTTGAGCCAGCGACGCCGCGCGCGTGCACAGAAAGGGGGCGCACACGAAAGACGAAGCACCAAAATGGTGCTCTCAAGGGCGTTCAGAACGGGGCACGAGGACCTAAGCCATTGAAGGACCTATAAGACACGGCGGGCATATTTTGTGCATCACGCGCAGCGTCCACGCACTGCGATCGAACGAAGGGGGAGAAGATGGAATCGCTCCGGCACGGTGTCGACGTGCTCTTCGTGCTGCTGGGGGCCGTCATGGTCCTCGCCATGCATGCGGGCTTCGCCTTCCTCGAGGTCGGCACGGTCCGCGCCAAGAACCAGGTCAACGCCCTGGTCAAGATCATCACGGACTTCGGCGCCTCGACCGTGGCCTACTTCTTCATCGGCTACGGCATCGCCTACGGCATCGACTTCCTGAGCGGGGCGCAGGCGCTCACCGAGAAGAACGGCTACGAGCTGGTCAAGTTCTTCTTCCTGCTCACCTTCGCCGCGGCCATCCCGGCGATCATCTCGGGCGGGATCGCCGAACGCGCGCGCTTCTGGCCGCAGCTGACGGCCACCTTCGTGCTGGTGGCGCTCGTCTATCCCACCTTCGAGGGCATCGTGTGGAACGGCAATCTCGGCGTGCAGGCGTGGCTGGAGGGGCGCTTCGGCGCGCCCTTCCACGACTTCGCGGGCTCGGTGGTGGTGCACGCCGTCGGCGGCTGGGCGGCCCTCGCCGCCGTGCTGCTGCTCGGGCCGCGCCACGGCCGCTACGGCAAGAACGGCGAGATGTACGCCCATCC
>WGBS01000232.1 GCA_015494165.1 Gammaproteobacteria bacterium
CGCCTGCCAACAAGAACCACAAGTCCAACGCGGGACCGCCACCAGGGAGACGGCGCCTTCAGGAACCGGCCGGGTGGACGGGCCGGTCGTTCTGCATGGCCCGCGCGGGTGCCGGAGCGCCCCGGCGGGCCGGGATGGGACCACCCCTGGGTGCGGGGGTGGTGCGGAGCGACGACGCTGCTCAGACGCGGACCCTTCTCCGCGCTGGTCGACCACCTGCTGTTCCGGCGCGGAACAGAGCGCTCACAGGCCATCGCGCGGCTGGTGCTCGCCAGCGGCGCGGCCGCCTACCTGTGCGCGATGGCGGCACGCAATCCCGCGCCGGCCGTCACCGCCGGCCTGCGCACGGCGATCGCCTTCCTCGGCTTCGCGGTCCTCCTCTATCTCACCACGCGCCTGTGGCCACGGCCCTCGCGCCTGCGGCGGGTGGTCGCCATCCTCGCCGACCAGGGCGCGATCAGCTACGCCATGCACGTGACGGGCGGCATCGGCGCCGTCTTCTATCCGCTCTACCTCTGGGTGAGCGTGGGCAACGGCATGCGCTTCGGCCCGGCGTACCTCGCGCTCGCCACCGCGGCGGGGCTGGGGGGCTTCGGGGCCGTCGTCGCGGCCGGCCCCTACTGGCACGCCAACGCGCCGCTCGCCGGCGGCCTGCTGCTCGGCATCCTCGTGCTGCCGGCCTTCTACTGGACGCTGCTGCGCGACCTCCACCGCGCCAACCGCCAGCTCGCCGACTGGCTCCGCAGCCAGGAGACGCGCGCCGGGACCGACCCGCTCACGGGGCTCGCCGACCGCCGCCGCTTCCTGGGGCTCCTCGGCGAGCACGTCTCCCGGGCGCTCGCGGGCGGGCGGCGCCTTGGCCTCGCGGTGGTGGACCTCGACGGGCTCGCCCGCGTCAACGACGGGCTCGGTCACGAGGCGGGCGACGCGCTCCTGCGGCAGGCCGCGCACCGCCTGCGGCGCCTGGCGCGGCCGGGCGACACGGTCGCGCGCATCGGCGCCGACGAGTTCGTGCTCCTGCGCCCGGACCCGCCCGCGGGCAGCGCCCTCGCGCGCGAGGTGCTGGCGGCGCTCGAGCCGCCCTACCGCCTCGCGGGCGAGGCCGTCAGCGTCGGCGCCAACGTCGGCGTCGCGCTGCTGCCCGACCACGCCGCGAGCGGCGGCGAGCTGCTGCGCGCCGCGCAGCAGGCGTTGCACCGCGCCCGCCACGAGGGCGGCGGCCGCCACCGCGTGCACGGCCCGGGCATGGTGCGCTGCTCCTCGGAGGCGCTCCTCACGGAGACCGCCCTGCACCGCGCGCTCGCCCGCGGCGAGCTGGTGCTCCACTTCCAGCCGCGCGTGGCGCTCGCGAGCGGCGCCATCGTCGCGGCCGAGGCCCTGCTGCGGTGGAACCGGCCCGGTCATGGCCTGCTGCGCCCGGCGGCCTTCCTCGCGCTCGCCGAGCGCAGCGAGCTCATCTGCCGCATGGGGGAGTGGGTGCTGGCCGAGGTGGTGGCGATGCGCCGCCGCCTGGAGGCCGCCGGCCACGGCGGGATCACGCTCGCGGCGAACCTGGCGCCCGTCGAGCTCGGCCGCGCGGAGCTGTGCGCGCGGCTCGCGCACGCGCTGGGCGGAGACAGCGCCGAGCAGCCGTGGCTCGAGCTCGAGATCACCGAGCGTGCCGCCCTCGACCCCGGCCCCGAGCTGCGCGAGGTCCTGGTCCAGCTCCGGCGGCGGCGCGTGCGCGTGGCCCTCGACGACTTCGGGACCGGCTACTCCTCGCTCGCCCACCTGCGCGAGCTCCCCGTCGACGTGCTCAAGATCGACTCGCGCTTCGTCGCGGGGGTCGACCGCACGCCGCGCGACCGCGCCCTCGTCGAGGCGATGCTGCGCCTCGCCCATGCCTTCGGCATACGCGTGGTGGCCGAGGGCGTCGAGCGCGCGGCGCAGGCGCGCGTGCTCGCCGAGCTCGGCTGCGACGAGGCCCAGGGCTTTCTCTATCACCCGCCGCTCGCGGCCGACGACTTCCTCGCTCTCCTCGACCGCCAGGCGCGGGAGGGGAAGGGCCGCACGGCCCGGCACTGATCCTCTGCCCGGCAGAGGCGGGAGGCGGGGGACGGGAGACGAGGGCTGGTGCGCGCTTCGCGCGCAGCCATTTGGCCGGGGCTGGAAGCCCCACCCATAATCGGGAGTTGCGGGACGTGGGGATCGGGAGGCGAGGGTTGGTGCCCTGGCCGGCTACAGGCTACAGGTTGCGGTCCGCGGTCTACGGCGGCCCGTCACCGTGACCCGTAACCCGTCACCCGTCTCCCGTCTCCCGTGGACTCCCGCGAAGCGGGGACGGCTTCTAGCCGCGACCGCCTGCGGCGACAGGGGCGAGAGACGGGCGTCGGGAGACGAGGGCTGGTGCGCGCTTCGCGCGCAGCCATTTGGCCGGGGCTGGAAGCCCCTCCCACAATCGAGAGTGACGGGAGGCGGGGGTCGGGAAACGAGGGGCGGAGCGCGCTCCACGCGCGGCCATCGGAGCCTTTCGCGTCTCCCGCAACCCGACTCCCGCGGCTCGCCCGGCGCATGCCGGGCACGGCGAAATTGGTCGGGGCGGCGGGATTCGAACCCACGACCACCAGCGCCCCATGCTGGTGCGCTACCAGACTGCGCTACGCCCCGAACGGATCTGGGAAGGCCCCGCCACAGGCGGGGTGCATAGGATAGCGGATCGCCGCCGGGCCGCGGAAGGGGCGCGGCTCAGCGGCGCAGGATGCGCAGCACCTCCTCGAGCTCGCGCCGCACCTCGCGCACGATCTCGCGCGCCTGGCTCATGTCCTCCTTGACCTCCTCGCTCGAGAGGCGCTGGCGCGCGCCGCCGATGGTGAAGCCCTGCTCGTAGAGCAGGTTGCGGATCTGGCGCACCATCAGCACGTCCTGGCGCTGGTAGTAGCGGCGGTTGCCGCGGCGCTTGACGGGCCTGAGCTGGGGGAACTCCTGCTCCCAGTAGCGCAGCACGTGCGGCTTGACGCCGCACAGCTCGCTCACCTCGCGGATGGTGAAGTAGCGCTTGGCCGGGATCGGCGGCAGCTCAGAGTTGTTCCCGGGTTCCAGCATAGGCCTCCACCCGCGCCTTCAGCTTCTGCCCGGGACGGAAGGTGACCACGCGGCGCGCCGAGATGGGAATTTCCTCCCCTGTCTTGGGGTTGCGTCCGGGACGCTCGTTCTTGTCGCGCAGGTCGAAGTTGCCGAAGCCCGAGAGCTTGACCTGATGCCCGTTCTCGAGCGCGACCCGGATCTCCTCGAAGAACATCTCGACCAGCTCCTTGGCCTCACGCTTGTTGAGCCCCAGCTCCTCGAACAGCCGCTCGGCCATGTCGGCCTTGGTGAGTGCCATGGATCGCGTGCTCCGTCTTATTGTCTGAGCGTGGCGCCCACCGCCTCCTCGAGCCGCGCGACGACGCGGGCCACCACGCCATTGATCTCCTCGTCCGTAAGCGTGCGCGAACTTTCCTGAAAAATCAAGCCCAAAGAAACACTTTTTCGCCCGGCCTCTACGCCGGGACCCGTATAGACGTCAAATATCCGCAGTTCCCGCAGCAGCGGCCCCGCCGCCGCGCGCACGGTCTCGGCGATGCGCGCGGCCGGCACGGCCCCGTCGACCACGACCGCGAGATCCCGCCGCACGGCCGGGAAGGGCGAGAGGGGCTCGAAGCGCGGCACGCGGGCGCGCCGCACGGCCTCGAGCGCCACCTCCAGCAGCACCACCGGCACGCCGATATCGAGGGCGCCGGCCACCTCGGGGTGCAGCGCGCCGATCCACCCCACGGGCTCGCCGTCGCGCAGCACCCGCGCGGACTGGCCCGGGTGCAGGGCGGGGTGCGCGGCGGCCTCGAAGGCGAAGGCCCCGGGCGCGCCCGTCGCCGCCGCGAGCGCCTCCAGATCCCCCTTCACGTCGTGGAAGTCCACCGGGCGGCGGGAATCGAGCCCCCACTGCTCCGGCCAGGCGGGCCCCGCGGCGAGCAGCGCGAGCGTCTTTTCCTGTTTGATCTCGCAATCTTGCCTCACAAACCTCATGCTGAGCTCGAACAGACGCACGCGCTCCTGCCGGCGCGCGAGGTTGCGTTGCAGCGCCAGCAGGAGCCCGGCCCAGGCGGTGGTGCGCATGACGGCGAGCTCGGCCGAGAGCGGATTCTGGAGCCGCACGGGCTCCGCCTCCGGGTCGAGGCGCCGCTGGAGCGCCTCGGGCACGAAGCTGTAGGTCACCGCCTCGTGGTAGCCGCGGTCGGCGAGCAGGGCCCGAATGCGCCCCTCGTCCAGCCGGCCCTCGGGCGCCGGGGGCATGACGGGGCTCCCCGCGAGCGGCGTCTCGGGCAGGCGCCCGTAGCCGTGGAGACGCGCCACCTCCTCGACCAGGTCGGCCTCGATCGCGAGGTCGAAGCGCCAGCTCGGCGGCGTCACCCGCCAGGGCCCCTCCCCCGGCGCCTCGCAGGCGAGCCCCAGGCGCTCGAGGATGGCGCGCATCTCGCCGTCGGCGAGCTCCGCGCCCAGCAGGCGCCGCGCGCGCTGGGGCCGGAAGGCGACCACGGGGCGTCGAGGCAGGTGGGCCTCCGAGACCACCTCGGTGACGGGGCCGGGCTCGCCGCCGGCGATCTCGAGCAGCAGCCCCGTGGCGCGCTCGAGGGCCTCGCGCTGCATGGCGGGGTCGACGCCGCGTTCGAAGCGGTGCGAGGACTCGGTGTGCAGGCCGTGGCGGCGCGCGCGCCCGGCGATGGCCCCCGGGGCGAAGAAGGCGCACTCCAGGAAGACGTCGCGCGTTCCGGGGCCCACCGCGCTCCCCGCCCCGCCCATGATGCCGGCGAGCGCCACGGGGCCGCCGGCATCGGCGATGACGAGGGTGTCGGGCTCGAGCGCGACCTCGCGCCCGTCGAGCAGCGCGATGCGCTCGCCGGCGTGCGCGAGCCGCACGGTGATCCCCCCGCGCAGGCGCGCGAGGTCGAAGGCGTGCAGCGGCTGGCCGAGCTCGAGGAGGACGTAGTTGGTGACGTCCACCAGCGGCCCGAGGCTGCGCAGGCCCGCGCGCCGCAGGCGCTCGGCCATCCACAGGGGCGTGCGCGCCGCCGGGTCGACGCCGCGCACCACGCGCCCGAGGTAGCGCGGGCAGGCCTCCGGGGCCTCGACCGCGACCGGGAGGCGGTCCTCGCGCGCGGCCGCGACGGGGTCCCAGCGTGGTCCGCCGAGCGGCACGCCGTGGAGCGCCGCGGTCTCACGGGCGATGCCGCGCACGCTCAGGCAGTCGGCGCGGTTCGGGGTGAGCGCGACCTCGAGCACCTGGTCGTCGAGCTCGAGCCAGCGGCGCAGGTCCTCGCCCACCGGCGCCTCGGGCGGGAGCTCCCACAGCCCCTCGGCGTCGTCGGCGAGTCCGAGCTCGCGCGCCGAGCACAGCATGCCGTGGGACTCGACGCCGCGCAGGCGCGCGCGGCGGATGCGGGTCCCGTCCGGCAGCACCGCGCCCACGGTGGCGAGCGGCGCGCGCAGGCCCGGGCGCACGTTGGGCGCGCCGCACACCACCTGCAGCGGCTCGCCGCCCGCTGCCACGCGGCAGACGCGCAGGCGGTCGGCGTCGGGGTGGGGAGCGACCTCGAGCACCTCCGCCACCATCACGCCCGAGAAGGCGGGGGCCGCGGGCTCGATGGCCTCGACCTCCAGGCCCGCCATGGTCAGGCGCTCGGCGAGCGCCTCCGCGCCCTCCGGCACCTCCACCCACTCGCGCAGCCAGGCCAGGCTGACCCGCATCGCCCCCCTCCGCCCTCAGGCGAACTGCGCCAGGAAGCGCAGGTCGTTGTCGAAGAAGAGCCGCAGGTCGTCCACCCCGTAGCGCAGCATCGCGAAGCGCTCGACCCCGAGGCCGAAGGCGAAGCCCGTCCAGCGCTCGGGGTCCACGCCCGCGTTCTCGAGCACGCGCGGGTGGACCATGCCGCAGCCGAGGACCTCCAGCCAGCCCGTGCCGCCGCACACGCGGCAGCCCTCGCCGCCGCACATCACGCAGGCGACGTCCACCTCGGCCGAGGGCTCGGTGAAGGGGAAGTAGGAGGGGCGGAAGCGCACCGCGAGGCGCGCCTCGAAGAAGCGCTCCAGGAAGGCGTGGAGGGTGCCCTTGAGCTCGGCGAAGCTCACGCGCTCGTCCACCACCAGCCCCTCGACCTGGTGGAACATGGGGCTGTGGGTGAGGTCGGAGTCGCGGCGGTAGACGCGCCCCGGGGCGACGATCCGCAGCGGCGGGCGGCGCTCGCGCAGCACGCGGATCTGCACGGGCGAGGTGTGGGTGCGCAGCAGCAGCCCGCCCTCGACGTAGAAGGTGTCGTGCATGGCGCGCGCCGGGTGCTCAGGCGGGATGTTGAGGGCCTCGAAGTTGTGGAAGTCGTCCTCGATCTCGGGGCCCTCGGCGACCTCGAAGCCGAGCCCGTGGAAGAGCGTCTCGATGCGCGCGAGGACGCGCGTGACGGGATGGAGGGTGCCCTGGCCCTGGCCGCGGCCCGGGAGGGTGACGTCCAGGCGCTCGGCGGCGAGGCGCGCCGCGACGGCCTCGCGCTCGAGCTCGGCGCGCCGCGCGGCCACCGCCCGCTCGAGGCGCGCCTTGGCGGCGTTGACCGCCTGCCCCATGGCGCGGCGTTCCTCCGGCGGCAGCCCGCCGAGGCCCTTGAGGCGCGCGGTCAGCTCGCCCTTGCGGCCGAGGTAGCGCACGCGCACGGCATCCAGCGCGCGCAGGTCCCCGGCAGCGGCGATCTCCGCCTCGGCCCGCGCCACCAGCTCCTCGAGATCCATGTCGGCGTTCAGTCTGCGGCCTCCGGACTTCAGATCTCAGGCTTCAGATGCGCTCATTCAGTTGGTTATGTGCCGTTCTTGCTGTGATCTGGCAGCCGATGGCTGGGGACCGAAAAAAGGGAAGGCGTGTGCCTTCCCTTCTTTGGCGACGGCCGGCCCCGCCGACGGATCACGCCGCCAGCGCCGCCTTGGCCTTCTCCGCCAGCGCCGCGAAGGCGGTGGGGTCGTTGACGGCCAGGTCGGCCAGCACCTTGCGGTCGACCTCGATCTGCGCCTTGTGCAGGCCGTCCATGAAGCGGCTGTAGGAGAGCCCGTGCTCGCGCGCCGCGGCGTTGATGCGCACGATCCACAGGGCCCGGAACTCGCGCTTGCGGTTGCGGCGGTCGCGGTAGGCGTACTGGCCGGCCTTGATGACCGCCTGCTTGGCGACGCGGAAGACCTTGCGGCGGGCGTTGTAGTAGCCCTTGGCCTTCCTCAGGACCTTCTTGTGCCGCGCCCGCGCGGTGACGCCTCGCTTGACTCGGGGCATGGCGCCTTCTCCCTCAGCTGTAGGGCAGCAGCCGGCGCACGGCGCGCACGTCGGCGTCGTGGACCTGGGTCATGACGCGCAGGTGGCGCTTGCGCTTGCTGCTCTTCTTCGTGAGGATGTGGTTGTGGTGCGACTTGGCGCGCTTGTAGCCGCCCCTGGCGAGCTTCTTGAAGCGCTTGGCCGCGCCACGATTGGTCTTGAGCTTCGGCATCTCGCCCTCTCCGGCTGCTCCTGCCGCCCCGCCTAGCGTCGCTTCGGGGCGATCACCATCACCATCTGGCGGCCCTCGAGCTTCGGCCGCTGCTCGACCACGCCGAGGTCGGCGAGGTCCTGCTCCACGCGCTCCAGCAGCTGCAGCCCCAGCTCCTGGTGGGCCATCTCGCGGCCGCGGAAGCGCAGCGTCACCTTGGCCTTCTCCCCCGCCTCCAGGAAGCGGCGCAGGTTGCGCAGCTTGACCTGGTAGTCGCCCTCGTCCGTGCCGGGGCGGAACTTGATCTCCTTGACGTGGACCTGCTTTTGCTTCTTGCGCGCCTCGCGGAGCTTCTTGCCCAGCTCGAACCGGTACTTGCCGTAGTCCATGATGCGGCAGACCGGCGGCTTCGCCTCGGGCGCGATCTCGACCAGATCCAGCTCCGCCTCCTCGGCCAGCCGCTGCGCCTCCTCCAGCGGCACGACCCCGATCTGCTTGCCGTCCGGCGCGACGAGCCGCACCTCCCTGGCCGTGATCTCCTCGTTGACCCTGTGCTGCCTGACCGTCGCGGTGATGCCCTAGCCCTCCAAACGCGTGCGGCCGCGGCTCGCGATCTCGGCGGCCAGCCCGCGGGCGAAGTCCTCCACGGCCATCGCCCCCAGGTCCCGGCCGCCGCGCGTGCGCACGGCCACACTGCCACTCTCGACCTCCCGGTCCCCCACGACCAGGAGGTATGGGACCCGCTGGATCGTGTGCTCGCGGATTTTATAGCCGATCTTCTCGTTCCTCAAGTCCGCCTCGACGCGGAAGCCCTGATTCTTCAGGGTTTCCGCGACCTTCGCCGCATAGTCCGCCTGGCGGTCGGTGATGTTGAGCACTACCGCCTGCACCGGCGCGAGCCAGGCCGGCAGCGCCCCCCCGTAGTGCTCGAGCAGCACCCCGATGAAGCGCTCGATCGAGCCCAGGATCGCGCGGTGGAGCATGACGGGGGTGCGGCGGCTGCCGTCCTCGGCCATGTAGGTGGCCCCCAGGCGCTCGGGCATGGAGAAGTCGAGCTGGATGGTGCCGAGCTGCCACACCCGCCCCAGGCAGTCGGTGAGGGAGAACTCGATCTTGGGGCCGTAGAAGGCGCCCTCGCCCGGCTGCAGCCTCCACTCGATGCCCTTGCGCTCGAGGGCCTCCTCCAGGGCCTTCTCGGCCTTGTCCCACAGGGCCTCCTCGCCGACGCGCAGCTCCGGGCGCGTCGACAGCGCCACGATCACGTCCTCGAAGCCGAAGTCGCGGTAGACCTCGAAGACCAGGTCGATGAAGGCCGAGACCTCGTCGAGGATCTGGTCCTCGGTGCAGAAGATGTGGGCGTCGTCCTGGACGAAGCCGCGCACTCGCATCAGCCCGTGGAGCGTGCCCGAGGGCTCGTTGCGGTGGCAGGAGCCGAACTCGGCGAGCCGCAGCGGCAGGTCGCGGTAGCTCCTGACCCCCTGGTTGTAGATCTGGATGTGCGCCGGGCAGTTCATGGGCTTGACCGCGTAGACGCGGTTCTCGGACTCCGTCGTGAACATCATGTCCTTGAACTTGTCCCAGTGCCCGGAGCGCTCCCACAGCGAGCGGTCGATGAGCTCGGGCGTGTGCACCTCCAGGTAGCCGCGCTCGCGCAGCAGGCGCCGGATGTAGTCCTGGATCTCGACGTAGATGCGCCAGCCCTTGTCGTGCCAGAAGACCATGCCCGGCGCCTCCTCCTGGAGGTGGAAGAGGTCCATCGCCTTGCCGAGCTTGCGGTGGTCGCGCTTCTCGGCCTCCTCCAGGCGGTGCAGGTACTCGTCGAGCTCCTTGCGGTTGCGCCACGCCGTGCCGTAGATGCGCTGCAGCATGGGGTTGCGCGGGTCCCCGCGCCAGTAGGCCCCCGCCACCTTCATCAGCTTGAAGGCCTTGAGGCGGCCGGTGCTCGGCACGTGCGGGCCGCGGCAGAGGTCGACGAAATCGCCCTGGCGGTAGAGCGAAATCTCCTCCTCCGGGGGGATGTCCTCGATGATGCGCGCCTTGAACTCCTCGCCCTGGTCGCGGAAGAAGCGGATCGCCTCCTCGCGCGGCATCACCATGCGCTCGACCTTGAGGTCGCGCTTGGCGATCTCGCGCATGCGCCGCTCGATGCGCTCGAGGTCCTCGGGCGTGAAGGGGCGCTTGTAGTCGAAGTCGTAGTAGAAGCCGTCCTCGATGACGGGGCCGATGGTGACCTGCGCCTCCGGATAGAGCTCCTTGACCGCCTGCGCCAGCAGGTGCGCGGTCGAGTGGCGCAGGATCTCGAGGCCCTCGGGGTCGCGGTCGGTGACGATGGCGACCTCGGCGTCGTGGTCGATGACGTGGGAGGTGTCGACGAGGCGGCCGTCGACCTTGCCGGCGAGCGCCGCGCGCGCGAGCCCGGGGCCGATGGACTCGGCCACCTCCTGCACGGTCACGGGCCGGTCGAAGCGCTT
Organism: Gammaproteobacteria bacterium; assembly: GCA_015494165.1. GTDB lineage: Bacteria > Pseudomonadota > Gammaproteobacteria > S144-34 > S144-34 > S144-34. Next base: position 9,980 of record WGBS01000232.1, read on the forward strand.
CTTCGTGCCGTCCGGCAGCGTGATGACGGGCATGGGCCGGTCTCCCTCCGGGCCGGGCGCCGCGGCCGCCGCGGCCCAAAAAGCCGGGGCGCCCGCGCCCTGCCGCCTTCGGCGGCGGGATCGGACGCCCCGCGAGCGTCTGGCCTCTCGGCGTGCCCCGGCCGTTGTGCTGGTAGGCGCGAGTGGATTCGAACCACCGACCCCCACCATGTCAAGGTGGTGCTCTGACCAGCTGAGCTACGCGCCTGTGGCGACGGGTAAAGATACCGGCGCCCGGGACCACTGGCAAGGACCGTGCGCCGGGGCCGCCCTACCGGATGGGGCGGACCTCCACGCCCACATCCAGCCGCACCCAGGCGCGGTCCGCGGTCAGCACCGGCAGGCCCCGGAGCCGCGCGAGCGCGAGGCTGGCCGGTCTCCCGGGGAGGGCCCGGGCGAGCGCGCCGGCGACCCCCACAGCGCCCGGCCTTGCGTGCAGGAGGGCGAGGACGGCGGAGGCGTCAAGAACGACGGCGCCCGCCCCGCCGCTCACGCGCCACCTCCTCCCTCCGTGTCTTGAGCAGCGCCTCCACCAGCGACCGCTCGCGCGGCACATGCCGGGCGACGAGCGCCTGGGCCATGCGGACCGCCCGCCGACGCGGCAGCAGGCGCAGCTCCCCGTCGACCACGCGCAGCAGCAGCGCGTCTCCCGCGTCCACACCCAGGGCGCGGCGGACGGCCGCCGGGATCACGATCCGGCCATTGGCGCCGACACGGACAACCTCTGCTTTCATCATAGGCGCCTTCGCTGGCACGGCTTCCGCTTTTGCCACAGGTCTCAGGCGGCGCCGGCGGCGGAGGCCTCGTCCGCGAGGCCGAGGGCGTGGCGGCGGATGGCGCGGATCTCGTCGCGCAGCCGCGCCGCCTCCTCGAACTCCAGGTCCCGGGCGTGGCGGTACATGCGCTCCTCGAGCTCGCGGATGCGGCGCAGGGCCGCCTCGGGGCCGAGGGCGGCATACTCCGCCCGCGCCTCGGCCACCGCGCCCTCGCGGCGGGCGCCGCGGCGCCCGCGGGCCGGCGCGGCACGCGCGCCCTCCATGATGTCGGCCACGGCCTTGCGGATGGTGCGCGGGGTGATGCCGTGGGCCTCGTTGTAGGCGATCTGCTTGCGGCGGCGGCGCTCGGTCTCCTCGATCGCCCGCCGCATGGAGTCGGTGACGGTGTCGGCGTAGAGGATGGCCTTGCCGCGGGCGTTGCGCGCCGCGCGCCCGATGGTCTGGATGAGCGCCCCCTCCGAGCGCAGGAAGCCCTCCTTGTCGGCGTCGAGGATGGCCACCAGCGAGACCTCGGGCATGTCGAGGCCCTCGCGCAGGAGGTTGATGCCCACGAGCACGTCGAACTTCCCGAGCCGCAGGTCGCGGATGATCTCCACGCGCTCGACGGTGTCGATGTCGGAGTGCAGGTAGCGCACCCGCACCCCGTGCTCGGCCAGGTACTCCGTGAGGTCCTCGGCCATGCGCTTGGTGAGGGTCGTCACCAGCACCCGCTCGTCGGCGGCCGCGCGGCGGCGGATCTCCGAGAGCAGGTCGTCCACCTGCGTGGTGGCCGGACGCACCTCCACCGCCGGGTCCACCAGGCCCGTGGGGCGCACCACCTGCTCCACCACCTGGGCGCTGCGCTCGAGCTCGTAGGGGCCGGGGGTGGCCGAGACGTAGATGGTCTGGGGGGCGAGGTGCTCGAACTCGTCGAAGCGCAGCGGCCGGTTGTCCAGCGCCGAGGGCAGGCGGAAGCCGTACTCGACCAGGGTCTCCTTGCGCGAGCGGTCGCCGCGGTACATGCCGCCGAGCTGGGGGATGGTGATGTGCGACTCGTCCACGACCAGCAGGGCATCGGCCGGCAGGTAGTCGAAGAGCGTGGGCGGCGGCTCGCCCGGGCGCCGGCCCGAGAGGTGCCGCGAGTAGTTCTCGATGCCGGGGCAGTGGCCCACCTCGGCCAGCATCTCCAGGTCGTAGAGGGTGCGCTGCTCGAGCCGCTGGGCCTCGACCAGCTTGCCGGCGGCGCGCAGCGCCTTCAGGCGCTCGGCGAGCTCGGCCTTGATGGCGTCGATGGCCTGGAGGATGGTGCGGCGCGGGGTGACGTAGTGGCTCTTGGGATAGACCGTGTAGCGCGGCACCCGCTGCAGGATCTCGCCCGTGAGCGGGTCGAACAGGCTCAGGGCCTCGATCTCGTCGTCGAAGAGCTCGATGCGCAGGGCCTCGCGCTCGGACTCGGCCGGGTGGACGTCGATCACCTCGCCGCGCACGCGGTAGGTGCCGCGCCTGAGCTCGAGGTCGCTGCGGGTGTACTGCAGCTCGGCCAGGCGGCGCAGCAGCTCGCGCTGGCCGACGAGGTCGCCGCGGCGCAGGTGCAGCACCATGCTGAGGTAGGCGCGCGGGTCGCCCAGGCCGTAGATGGAGGAGACCGTGGCGACGATGATGGTGTCGGAGCGCTCGAGCAGCGCCTTGGTGGCCGACAGGCGCATCTGCTCGATGTGCTCGTTGATGGAGGCGTCCTTCTCGATGTAGGTGTCGGTCGCCGGGACGTAGGCCTCCGGCTGGTAGTAGTCGTAGTAGGAGACGAAGTACTCCACCGCGTTGCGCGGGAAGAACTCGCGGAACTCGCCGTAGAGCTGGGCGGCGAGGGTCTTGTTCGGCGCCAGCACCAGCGTGGGGCGCTGCACGCGCTCGATGACCGAGGCGATGGTGAAGGTCTTGCCCGAGCCCGTCACCCCGAGCAGGGTCTGGTGGGCCAGCCCCGCCTCGAGGCCCTCGACGAGCCGGCGGATGGCCTCGGGCTGGTCGCCGGCGGGACGGAAGCGGGCGTGGAGCTTGAAGGGGCGGCTCACGGGGATTCTGGTCCGGGCGGGCCTCCGCTATTATACGCCGGCCTGCGGCCCCGCCCCCGAGGAGAAGCCGTGGAGATACGCCTCGCCCAGCGCGTCGGGCGCGTGCGCCCCTCGCCGACGCTCGCCGTGACGGCCCGCGCCGCGGCCCTGCGCGCCGCCGGCCGCGACGTCATCGGCCTCGGCGCCGGGGAGCCCGACTTCGACACCCCGGAGCACATCAAGGAGGCCGCCGTCCGCGCCCTGCGCGAGGGGCTCACCAAGTACACGCCGGTGGACGGCCTGCCGGCGCTGAAGGAGGCCGTGTGCGCGAAGTTCCGGCGCGAAAACGGCCTCGAATATACGCCCGCGGAGGTGCTCGTCTCCTGCGGCGCCAAGCACAGCTTCTACAACCTCGCCCAGGCGCTCCTCGACCCGGGCGACGAGGTGGTGATCCCGGCGCCCTACTGGGTCTCCTACCCCGACATGGTGCTGCTCGCCGGCGGCGAGCCGCGGATCGTCCCGGCCGGCATCGAGCAGGGCTTCAAGTTGCGCGCGGAGCAGCTCGAGGCCGCCATCGGCCCGCGCACGCGCATGGTGGTCCTCAACAGCCCCTCGAACCCCACGGGGGCGGCCTACACCCGCGCCGAGCTCGCCGCCCTCGGCGAGGTGCTGCTCCGCCACCCGGAGGTCCTCGTCGTCAGCGACGACATCTACGAGCACATCCTCTGGGCGGAGGAGCCCTTCGCCAACATCGTCAACGCCTGCCCCGGGCTCAAGCCGCGCACGGTGGTCATCAACGGCGTCTCCAAGGCCTACGCCATGACGGGCTGGCGCATCGGCTACGCCGCCGGCCCCGAGCCCCTGATCGCCGCCATGCGCAAGATCCAGTCGCAGAGCACCTCCAACCCCACCTCCATCGCCCAGGCGGCCGCGATCGCCGCGCTCGAGGGCGACCAGTCGTGCGTGACGCTCATGCGCGAGGCCTTCCGCGAGCGCCACGACTACGTGGTCGGCAGGCTCAACGCCATGCCCGGGGTGCGCTGCCGCCCCGGCGAGGGCACCTTCTACTGCTTTCCGGACTTCTCGGAGGCCATTGCGCGCCTCGAGGGGGTGGCCGACGACGTGGCCCTCGCCGAGTGGCTGCTCGAGCGCGCCGGCGTGGCCGTCGTCCCCGGCAGCGCCTTCGGCGCCCCGGGCCACGTGCGCATCTCCTTCGCCACCGGCATGGACCAGCTCCGCGAGGCCCTCGACCGCATCGAGCGCGCCCTGCCCGGCGCCTGAGCCGGGGGGCTCAGGCGAGCAGCTCCGCGGGCGCCGTCCGGAACGGATCGACCACCGTCAGCCCACCCGGGAGCCGCTGTCCGTGCTGGAGATCCTCCGTGAGGAGATAGCGGCAACGCGCACGCTGTGCCGCCGCGACGATGAGGGCATCCCAAAAGGAGAACCCGAAGCGGTCCTGCACCGCCCACCCGAGCCGCAGCACCTCGTCGTCCATCCCCACCGGCCGCCACGCGAGCAAGGTCTCGACGTCCTCGCGCGCTACGGCCATGGGCATTCCTGGACGCAGGCGCTGCGTGACCACAACGTAGTACTCCTGGAGCACCTGCCAGCTCAGGCGGCCACAGCGCCGCTGCCAAAGGACCTCGAGCCATACCCAGGCCCGCGGCTGCTTCGCCGGCTCGCTCGCGTCCCGCGCGTAGACCAGCAGGTTCGTGTCAACGAAGCAGGCTGCGGACATGGAGCTCTTCCCGCTCCGGATAGCGCTCCCCCGCCTCCTTGAGGGGAGCCGGCCCTCGTGCCAAGTACCGTCCCATCGCGGCCTCGTAGGCGTCGGCCCCGCGCATGTGCTCGCGCAGGAGCTCGCCTACCAGCCGTGAGACGCTCGTGCCGCGCTCTGCCGCCCGCACACGCACCCAGCGTGCCACGTCCTCCTCGAGCGTGATCGTCACATTCAGGCGCCGTCCCATCTCCACCATCCCTGCCGCCATTGTGCACGAAGCTAGTGTACCAC
>WGBS01000233.1 GCA_015494165.1 Gammaproteobacteria bacterium
CCATGTCCAAGGAGAAGTTCGAGCGCAAGAAGCCGCACGTGAACGTGGGCACGATTGGTCATGTGGACCATGGGAAGACGACGCTGACGGCGGCGTTGACGAAGGTGTCTGCGGAGAAGTTTCAGGGGGCGGAGTTCAAGGCGTACGATCAGATTGACAATGCGCCGGAGGAGCGTGCGCGCGGGATCACGATTGCGACGGCGCACGTGGAGTATGAGACGCCGAAGCGTCACTATGCGCACGTGGACTGTCCGGGTCATGCGGACTATGTGAAGAACATGATCACGGGTGCGGCGCAGATGGATGGAGCGATTCTGGTGGTGTCGGCGGCGGATGGTCCGATGCCGCAGACGCGCGAGCACATTTTGCTGGCGCGTCAGGTGGGGGTGCCGTACATCGTGGTGTATCTGAACAAGGCGGACATGGTGGACGATCCCGAGCTTTTGGAGCTGGTGGAGATGGAGGTTCGGGATCTTCTGAACCAGTATGAGTTTCCGGGTGATGATGTGCCGATTGTGGTGGGGTCGGCGCTGAAGGCGCTGGAGGGGGACGAGTCGGATATTGGTGTGCCGTCCATTCTGAAGCTGATGGATGCGATGGACGAGTACATTCCGGTGCCGGAGCGTCCGATCGACCAGCCTTTCCTGATGCCGATCGAGGACGTGTTCTCGATTTCGGGCCGTGGGACGGTGGTGACGGGCCGGATCGAGCGCGGCAAGGTGAAGGTTGGCGACGAGGTGGAGATTGTGGGGCTTCGTCCCACGCAGAAGACGACGGTGACGGGAGTGGAGATGTTCCGCAAGCTCCTGGACGAGGGGGTTGCGGGGGACAATGTGGGAGTGCTGCTTCGCGGGACGAAGCGCGACGAGGTCGAGCGTGGTCAGGTGCTTTGTCAGCCTGGGACGATCACGCCGCACACGAAGTTTGAGGCGGAGGTGTATGTGCTGACGAAGGAGGAGGGAGGTCGGCACACGCCGTTTTTCACGGGGTATCGTCCGCAGTTTTATTTTCGGACGACGGATGTGACGGGGGCGGTGGATCTGCCCGAGGGTGTGGAGATGGTGATGCCTGGCGACAACGTGAAGCTGACGGTGTCGCTGATTGCGCCGATTGCGATGGAGGAGGGGCTGCGCTTTGCGATTCGCGAGGGTGGCCGCACGGTCGGCGCGGGCGTCGTCTCCAAGATCATCGAGTGAGGGCGCCTGACGGCGCGAGTGCGGTCGTAGAGAGCGGTACAGCGAGGGGCCCATGCCAGCGAGCCAGAGAATCCGGATCCGCCTGAAGGCCTTCGACCACAGGCTGATCGACCAGTCCGCGCGCGAGATCGTCGAGACGGCGAAGCGGACGGGCGCGCAGGTGCGCGGTCCCATCCCGCTGCCGACCAAGAAGGAGCGCTTCACCGTGCTGATCTCGCCGCACGTCAACAAGGACGCGCGCGACCAGTACGAGCTGCGCACCCACAAGCGCCTGATGGACATCATCGACCCCACGGACAAGACCGTGGACGCCCTGATGAAGCTCGATCTGGCGCCCGGCGTGGACGTTCAGATCAAGCTCAACTGAGCGGGGGCCCGGGCGAGAGGCGAGAGCGATGCCGATCGGTCTGATTGGAAGGAAGGAGGGCATGACGCGGGTCTTCACCGAGGACGGGCGCTCGGTGCCCGTGACGGTGATCCACGTCGAGCCCAACCGCGTGACGCAGCTGCGCACGCCCGAGCGCGACGGCTACCGCGCCGTGCAGCTGACCACGGGCCGGCGCAAGCCCTCGCGCCTGACGAAGCCGGAGGCCGGCCACTTCGCCAAGGCCGGGGTCGAGCCCGGGCGCGGGCTGTGGGAGTTCCGCTTGGGCGACGGCGAGGGCGAGGGCCTCGAGGTGGGCGCCGAGCTCAAGGTCGACCTCTTCGAGGCCGGCCAGAAGGTGGACGTGATCGGCGTCACCAAGGGCAAGGGCTTCGCCGGCACCATCAAGCGGCACAACTTCCGTTCGCAGGACGCCACGCACGGCAACTCGCTCTCGCACCGCGTGCCCGGCTCGATCGGCCAGAACCAGACGCCGGGGCGCGTCTTCAAGGGCAAGCGCATGGCGGGCCACATGGGCAACGTGCGCCGCTGCGTGCTCAGCCTCGAGGTCGTCAAGGTCGATCCCGAGCGCAACCTGCTGCTCGTCAAGGGCGCGGTGCCCGGGGCACCGGGCGGCGACGTCATCGTGCGGCCGGCCGTCAAGGTCCGGCGCGGGAAGAAGGCGTGAGGGAGGCGGCGATGGAGCTCGCGGTGCAGGATACGGGCGCGAAGCTGCAGGTCTCGGACCGCACCTTCGGCCAGCGCTTCAACGAGCCGCTCGTCCACCAGGTGGTGGTGGCCTACCTGGCAGGGGCGCGGGCCGGCACGCGCGCGCAGAAGACGCGCGCCGAGGTGCGCGGCGGGGGCGCCAAGCCCTGGCGCCAGAAGGGCACGGGGCGCGCCCGTCACGGCAGCATCCGCAGCCCCCTGTGGCGCGGCGGCGGCGTCACCTTCGCGGCCAAGCCGCAGGACCACAGCCAGAAGGTCAACCGCAAGATGTACCGCGGTGCCCTGCGCTCCATCCTCTCGGAGCTGGCGCGCCAGGGGCGCTTGGTGGTCGTCGAGTCCTTCGACGCCGAGACGCCGAAGACGAAGGACATGGCGGCGCGCCTGAAGGAGATGGGCCTCGACGAGGTGCTGATCGTGACCGAGGAGCTGAGCGAGAACCTGCACCTTGCGACGCGCAACCTGCCGCGGGTGCTGGCGCTCGGCGTCTCCGACCTCGATCCCGTGAGCCTGGTGCGCTTCGAGAAGGTGCTGATGACGGTCGGCGCCGTGCGGCGCGTCGAGGAGTGGCTGGGATGAACCGCGAGCGGCTCTACAAGATCATCCTCGCCCCGCACGTCTCGGAGAAGAGCACGCGGGCGATGGAGCAGGCGAACCAGTACGTGTTCAAGGTGGCGCGCGACGCCACCAAGCCCGAGATCCGCAAGGCGGTCGAGACCCTGTTCGAGGTCGAGGTCGAGTCGGTGACGGTGCTCAACGTCAAGGGCAAGCGCAAGCGCTTCGGCTACATCGAGGGGCGGCGCCCCTCGTGGAAGAAGGCCTACGTGCGCCTCAAGCCGGGGCAGACGATCGAGGTGCTCGGCGGCGCCGAGCAGGTGTGACGGGCAGGAGAGACGGGCGATGCCGCTGGTCAAGTGCAAGCCGACCTCGCCGGGACGGCGCTTCGTCGTCAAGGTGGTCACGCCCGGCCTGTGGAAGGGCGGCCCCTACGAGCCCCTGGTCGAGAAGAAGACCAAGACGGGCGGCCGCAACAACCAGGGCCGCATCACCGTGCGCCACCGCGGCGGCGGCCACAAGCAGCGCTACCGCATCATCGACTTCCGCCGCGACAAGGACGGGGTGCCGGCGCGGGTCGAGCGCATCGAGTACGACCCCAACCGCAGCGCCCACATCGCGCTCCTGCTCTACGCCGACGGCGAGCGCCGCTACATCATCGCCCCCAAGGGCGTGCAGCCCGGCGACGAGCTGATGTCGGGGCCCGACGCGCCCATCCGCCCCGGCAACGCGCTGCCGCTGCGCAACATCCCGGTGGGCACGCAGGTGCACTGCATCGAGATGCGCCCCGGCAAGGGCGCGCAGATCGCGCGCGCGGCGGGCACCTCGGCCCAGCTCCTGGCGCGCGAGGGCAGCTACGCCACCCTGCGCCTGCGCTCGGGCGAGATGCGCAAGATCCACGTCGACTGCCGCGCCACCGTGGGCGAGGTGGGCAACGACGAGCACAACCTGCGCTCGCTGGGCAAGGCCGGCGCCAAGCGCTGGCGCGGCATCCGCCCCACCGTGCGCGGGGTCGCCATGAACCCGGTCGACCACCCGCACGGCGGCGGCGAGGGCCGCACCTCCGGCGGGCGCCACCCGGTCACGCCCTGGGGCGTGCCGACCAAGGGCTACAAGACGCGCCGCAACAAGCGCACGGACAAGTGGATCGTGCGCCGGCGCGGCCAGAAGTAAGCAGGGGTTGCAGCCGTGCCACGCTCCGTACGCAAGGGACCGTTCGTCGACCTCCACCTGCTGAAGAAGGTGGAGGAGGCGCGCGCGACCAACAGCAAGCGCCCGATCAAGACCTGGTCGCGGCGCTCGATGATCATCCCCGAGATGGTCGGGCTGACCATCGCCGTGCACAACGGCCGCCAGCACGTGCCGATCCTCATCACGGAGAACATGGTCGGGCACAAGCTCGGCGAGTTCGCCGCCACCCGCACCTTCCGCGGGCACGCGGCGGACAAGAAGGCCAAGCGCTGAGGTGGGAACGATGGAAGTCGCCGCCAGGCTCCGCTACGCGAGGATCTCGCCGCAGAAGTGCAGGCTGGTCGCGGACCTGATCCGCGGGCTGCCCGTGGGCGAGGCCCTCAACGTGCTGCGCTTCACGCCCAAGAAGGGCGCGCACCTGGTGCGCAAGGTGCTCGAGTCGGCCATCGCCAATGCCGAGCACAACGAGGGCGCCGACGTGGACGAGCTCTACGTCTCCGTGGTGTGCGTCGACCAGGGGCCGACGCTGAAGCGCTGGAAGCCGCGCGCCAAGGGCCGGGCCACGCGCATCCTCAAGCGCACCAGCCACATCACCATCAAGGTATCGGACGAGAAGCCGGCGCGCCGGCGGCGGGCGGCCTGAGGACAGGGGCAGGACCATGGGCCAGAAAGTACATCCGACGGGCTTCAGGCTCGGGATCTCGAAGGAGTGGGCCTCGAAGTGGTACGCGGACTCGCGCCGCTTCCCGGACCAGCTCCTCACCGACCTGAAGGTGCGCGAGCACATCAAGAAGCGCCTGGCGCACGCCGCGGTGAGCCGCGTGGACATCGCGCGCCCCGCGCGCCAGGCGTATATCACGATCCACACCGCGCGTCCCGGCATCGTCATCGGCCGCAAGGGCGAGGACATCGAGCGCCTGCGCCGCGAGCTCGAGGCGCTGATGCCGGACGCGGAGGACGTGCGCGTCAAGATCGAGGAGATCCGCAAGCCCGAGCTGGACGCCCAGCTCGTAGCGGAGAACGTGGCGCAGCAGCTCGAGCGGCGCATCATGTTCCGCCGCGCCATGAAGCGTGCCGTCACCAACGCCATGTTCCTCGGCGCCCAGGGCATCAAGATCCAGGTCGCGGGCCGCCTGGGCGGGGCCGAGATCGCGCGCACCGAGTGGTATCGCGAGGGGCGCGTGCCGCTGCACACCCTGCGCGCCGACATCGACTACGGCTTCGCCGAGGCGCGCACCACCTACGGCGTCATCGGCGTCAAGGTGTGGATCTTCAAGGGCGAGGTGCTCGGCGGCGAGCGCGAGAGCGAGGAGGCCGCGCCCGAGAAGAAGGCGGCGGCCGCAGGCTGACGGGGAGACAGCGCCATGCTCCAGCCCAAGAGGACCAAGTTCCGCAAGCAGCGCAAGGGGCGCAACCGCGGCATCGCCACGCGCGGCAACCGCGTGAGCTTCGGCGAGTACGGCCTGAAGGCGACCACGCGCGGGCGCGTCACGGCGCGCCAGATCGAGGCCGCGCGCCGGGCCATCACGCGCCACGTCAAGCGCGGCGGCAAGCTGTGGATCCGCATCTTCCCGGACGTGCCCGTGACCAAGAAGCCCCTCGAGGTGCGCATGGGAAACGGCAAGGGCAACGTCGAGTACTGGGTGGCCAAGGTCCAGCCGGGCCGCGTCCTCTACGAGATCGAGGGCGTGCCGGAGGACGTCGCGCGCGAGGCCTTCCGCCTGGCGGCGGCCAAGCTCCCGGTCAAGGCGACCTTCGTGACGCGGACGGTGGCGTGAGATGAAGGCGGGCGAGCTGCGCGAGAAGAGTCTCAAGGAGCTCGAGCAGACGCTGCACGAGCTCCTGCGCGAGCAGTTCAACCTGCGCATGCAGAAGGGCGCGGGTCAGCTGCCGCGCCCGGACCAGTTCCGCAAGGTGCGGCGCGACATCGCGCGCGTGAAGACCATCATGAACGAGAAGCGGCGAGCGGGTGAGCAGGCATGAGCGAGGCGAGCGCCAAGGGGCGGACCCTGACCGGCCGCGTGGTCAGCGACAAGATGGACAAGACCATCACCGTCGTGGTGGAGCGGCTGGTCAAGCATCCGCTGTACGGGAAGTACATCCGCCGCTCGACGAAGCTGCACGCGCACGACGAGAACAACGAGTGCCGCGAGGGCGACGTCGTCGTCATCCAGGAGTGCCGGCCGCTGTCGAAGACCAAGAGCTGGCGCCTGGTGCGGATCGTCGAGCGCGCCGAGTGAGCGCGGCGGCGGGGACTGCGGGGACAGGGCCATGATCCAGATGCAGACCATGCTCGATGCCGCGGACAACAGCGGCGCGCGCAAGCTGATGTGCATCAAGGTGCTGGGCGGCTCCAAGCGCCGCTACGCCAACATCGGCGACGTGATCAAGGTGAGCGTCAAGGACGCCATCCCGCGCGGCAAGGTCAAGAAGGGCGAGGTCTACAACGCCGTGGTGGTGCGCACGCGCAAGGGCGTGCGGCGGCCCGACGGCTCCGTGGTGCGCTTCGACAGCAACGCCGCGGTGCTGCTCAACAACCGCCTCGAGCCGATCGGCACCCGCATCTTCGGGCCCGTGACGCGCGAGCTGCGCACCGAGCGCTTCATGAAGATCATCTCGCTCGCGCCGGAGGTGCTGTAGGCCATGGCCATGCGCAGGATCAGGAAGGGCGACGAGGTGGTGGTGATCGCCGGCAAGAACAAGGGCCGGCGCGGCACGGTGCTGCGCGTGCTGCCGGACGAGCGCGTGATCGTCGAGGGCGTGAACATGGTGAAGAAGCACCAGAAGCCCGACCCGGCGCGCAACATCCCCGGCGGCATCATCGAGAAGGAGGCGCCGCTGCACATCTCGAACGTGATGCTCTACAACCCCCAGACCAAGAAGGGCGACCGGGTCGGGTTCAAGGTGCTCGAGGACGGGCGCAAGGTGCGCTACTTCAAGTCCACGGGCGAGGTCGTGGACGCGTGAGCGCGGGGGCGCGGGCGATGGCGAGACTGCTGGAGCACTACCGCAAGAACGTGGTCGGGCAGCTCATGGAGCGCTTCGGCTACGAGAACGTGATGCAGGTGCCGAAGATCGAGAAGATCACGCTCAACATGGGCGTGGGCGAGGCCGTGAGCGACCGCAAGGTCATCGAGCACGCGATGAACGACCTCGCCCTCATCTCCGGCCAGCGTCCGGTGGTGACGCGCGCGCGCAAGTCGGTGGCGGGCTTCAAGATCCGCCAGGGCTGGCCCATCGGCTGCAAGGTGACGCTGCGCCGCGAGCGCATGTACGAGTTCCTGGACCGCCTCATCAACGTGGCGATCCCGCGCATCCGCGACTTCCGCGGCTTCAGCGCGCGCGCCTTCGACGGGCGCGGCAACTACAGCCTTGGCGTGCGCGAGCAGATCATCTTCCCCGAGATCGACTACGACAAGATCGACGCGATCCGGGGGCTGGACATCACGATCACGACCACGGCGCGCACCGACGAGGAGGCGCGCGCCCTGCTCGAGGCGTTCGATTTTCCGTTCCGCGGCTGAGCGGACGAGGTGAGGACATGGCGAAGGTTTCGGTCATCGAGAGAGAGCGCAAGCGCCAGCGGCTGGTGGCGCGCTATGCGCGCAAGCGCGCGGAGCTCAAGGCGATCATCCGCAACCCGAACTCCACGCCGGAGGCGCGGGCCGAGGCGCTGCGGCGCCTGCAGCAGATCCCGCGCAACGCGAGCCCCGTGCGCCTGCGCAACCGGTGCCGGCTGACGGGTCGGCCGCACGGCTACTACCGCAAGTTCGGCCTGGGGCGGAACAAGCTGCGCGAGGCGGCCATGCGCGGCGATATCCCGGGCCTCGTGAAGGCGAGCTGGTGAGGGTGCGGGCGCCATGATGACGGACCCGATCGCCGACATGCTCACGCGCATCCGCAACGGCCAGGCCGCGCGCAAGGCCGAGGTGCGTATGCCCTCGTCCAAGCTCAAGGCGGGCATCGCGCGGGTGCTCAAGGAGGAGGGCTACATCGAGGACTACGAGGTGAGCGAGGAGGGCGGCAAGGCCACGCTCACCATCCGCCTGAAGTACTACCGGGGCGAGCCCGTGATCGAGCGCATCGAGCGCGTGAGCAAGCCGGGGCTGCGCATCTACCGCGGCCGCGACGAGCTGCCCAAGGTGCTGGGCGGCTACGGCATCGCCGTGGTCTCGACCTCGAAGGGCGTCATGAGCGACCGCGCCGCGCGGGCGGCCGGTCACGGCGGCGAGGTCCTGTGCATCGTCGCCTGAGGACGGGAAGCAAGCCATGTCGAGAATCGCCAAGCAGCCGGTGGTGGTGCCCAAGGGCGTGGAGGTGCGCGTCGAGGGCCAGCACGTGGCGGTCAAGGGTCCCAAGGGCGCGCTCGAGCTCGACGTCCACGAGAGCGTGGAAGTGCGGCTCGAGGAGGGCGCCGTGCGCGTGGCGCCGCGCAACGGCGCCTGGGCGCTGGCGGGCACCATGCGCTCGCTCATCAACAACATGGTCCTCGGCGTGAGCCAGGGTTTCGAGAAGAAGCTCGAGCTGGTGGGGGTCGGCTACCGCGCCCAGGCCCAGGGGCGCAAGCTGAACCTCTCGCTCGGCTTCTCGCATCCCGTCGAGATCGAGGTGCCGGAAGGGATCAGCGTCGAGACGCCGAGCCAGACCGAGATCGTGGTCAAGGGCATCGACAAGCAGCAGGTCGGCCAGGTGGCGGCGCAGATCCGCGCCCTGCGCCCGCCCGAGCCCTACAAGGGCAAGGGCGTGCGCTACGCCAACGAGCAGATTATCCGGAAGGAAGCCAAGAAGAAGTGACCGCGGAGGGGCGCAGGCCCCCGTGCGACGAGGGTAGAGGCAGATGCGCGACAAGAAGGCCGCAAGACTGCGCCGGGCGCGCCGCACGCGGATGAAGATCCGCGAGCTGAGGGCCTACCGGCTGTGCGTGCACCGCACGCCGCGGCACATCTACGCCCAGATCATCGCCCCCGACGGCGGGCATACGCTGGCGGCGGCCTCCACGCTGGAGAAGACCGTGCGCGAGGGCGTGCGCAGCACGGGCAACCGCGAGGCGGCGGCCGTGGTGGGGCGCCTCATCGCCGAGCGGGCGAAGGAGAAGGGCATCACGCGCGTCGCCTTCGACCGCTCCGGCTTCAAGTATCACGGCCGCGTCAAGGCCCTCGCCGAGGCGGCGCGCGAGGCCGGCCTGGAGTTCTGAGAGGTAGCGAGCGATGGCGAACGGCGAGACCGGCAACGACGGCCTGCAGGAGAAGCTCATCGCCGTCAACCGCGTGGCCAAGGTGGTCAAGGGCGGGCGGCGCTTCGGCTTCACGGCGCTGACGGTGGTCGGCGACGGCCAGGGCCGCGTGGGCTTCGGCTACGGCAAGGCGCGCGAGGTGCCGCTGGCGATCCAGAAGGCGATGGAGAAGGCGCGCAAGAACATGCGCGAGATCCCGCTGCGCGAGGGGCGCACGCTGCATTATGCGATCACGGCCGAGCACGGGGCCTCCAAGGTCTACATGCAGCCCGCCTCCGAGGGCACGGGCATCATCGCCGGCGGCGCGATGCGCGCGGTCTTCGAGGTGCTGGGCGTGCGCGACGTGCTGGCCAAGTCGATCGGCTCGCGCAACCCCATCAACGTGGTGCGCGCCACGATGAAGGGGCTCGCGGCGATGCGCGCCCCCGAGGACATCGCCGCCAAGCGCGGCAAGAAGGTCGAAGAGATCACGGGCTGAGGAGGGGCGCCATGGCCGCGGCGAAGAAGCTCAAGGTGACGCTGGTGCGCAGCTTCCACGGGCGCCTCGCCAGCCACAAGGCCTGCGTGCGCGGCCTCGGCCTGCGCCGCATGCACCAGACCGTGACCGTGGACGACACGCCCGAGAACCGCGGGATGATCCGCAAGGTGCACTACCTCCTGAAGGTGGAGGAGGCGTGAGATGAGGCTCAACACGCTCAAGCCCGCCCCCGGCAGCAAGCCCGCGCGCAAGCGCGTCGGCCGCGGCCCCGGCTCGGGCCTCGGCAAGACCTGCGGCCGCGGGCAGAAGGGCCAGAAGGCGCGCTCGGGCGGCTTCCACAAGGTGGGCTTCGAGGGCGGCCAGATGCCGCTGCAGCGGCGCCTGCCCAAGGTGGGCTTCCGCTCGCGCAAGGCGCGCGAGTGGGACGAGATCCGCCTGCACGAGCTCGCCAAGGTCGAGGGCGAGGTCGTCGACCTCGAGGCGCTGCGCAAGGCGGGGCTGATCTCCTCGGTGGTCAAGCGCGTCAAGGTCATCGCGAGCGGCGAGCTCACCCGGCCGGTGACGGTCAAGGGGCTCGCCGTGACCAAGGGCGCGCGCGCGGCCATCGAGGCCGCGGGCGGCCGCGTCGAGGACTGAGGCCGGGGCGATGGCGCGCGCGGGAGCGGCGACGGCGGCGGCCGGAGGGCTGGGCGACCTCGCGCGCCTCGGCGACCTGCGCCGGCGCCTGCTCTTCGTGCTGGGGGCGCTGGTGGTCTTCCGCATCGGCGCCCACATCCCGGTGCCCGGCATCGACTCGGCGGTGCTGGCGCAGCTCTTCGAGCAGCAGCGCGGCACCATCCTCGACATGTTCAACATGTTCTCGGGCGGGGCGCTCAAGCGCTTCACCATCTTCGCCCTCGGCATCATGCCTTACATCTCGGCCTCCATCATCATGCAGCTCATGACGGTGGTGGTGCCGAGCCTCGAGCAGCTCAAGAAGGAGGGCGAGGCCGGGCGGCGCAAGATCACGCAGTACACGCGCTACGGCACGGTCGCCCTCGCCACCTTCCAGGCCATCGGCGTGGCGATCGCGCTCCAGGGCCAGCACTTCGGCGGCCAGCCCGTGGTGCCGAACCCGGGGCCGGGCTTCATCTTCACGACCACGGTGACGCTGGTGACGGGGACCATGTTCCTCATGTGGCTCGGCGAGCAGGTCACCGAGCGCGGCATCGGCAACGGCATCTCGCTCATCATCTTCGCGGGCATCGTCGCCGGGCTGCCCTCGGCCGTGGGCGGCACGCTGGAGCTCGCGCGCACCGGCGAGCTCGGCCCCTTCGAGATCCTGTTCCTGTTCATGCTCGCCCTCGGCGTCACCGCCTTCGTGGTCTTCGTCGAGCGCGGGCAGCGGCGCATCCCCATGAACTACGCGCGCCGCCAGCAGGGCCGGCGCGTCTATGCGCAGCAGTCGAGCTACCTGCCGCTCAAGCTCAACATGGCGGGCGTGATCCCGCCCATCTTCGCCTCGAGCATCATCCTCTTCCCGGCCACGCTGGGGAACTGGTTCGGCCAGAGCGAGGAGCTCTCCTGGCTGCAGGACCTCGCGCAGACGCTCTCGCCCGGCCAGCCGGTCTACGTGCTGGTCTACTCGGTGGCGATCATCTTCTTCTGCTTCTTCTACACGGCGCTCGTCTTCAACGCGCGCGAGACCGCCGAGAACCTCAAGAAGAGCGGGGCCTTCATCCCCGGCATCCGGCCCGGGGAGCAGACCGCGCGCTACATCGACGGCGTCATGACCCGGCTGACGCTGGCGGGGGCCATCTACGTCACGGCCGTGTGCCTGCTGCCGGAGTTCCTGATCCTCTACTGGAACGTGCCCTTCTACTTCGGCGGGACCTCGCTGCTGATCGTCGTCGTCGTGGTGATGGATTTCATGGCCCAGGTGCAGGCGCACCTGATGTCGCACCAGTACGAGAGCCTGATGAAGAAGGCCAACATCAAGAGCTGGGGCGCGCGCGGCGCGCCGCGCTGAGCCCCGGGAGGCAGCGACCATGAAGGTACGGGCGTCCGTCAAGCGTATCTGCCGCAACTGCAAGATCATCCGGCGCAAGGGCGTGGTGCGGGTCATCTGCAAGGACCCCCGCCACAAGCAGCGCCAGGGCTGAGCGTCTTGCGTGCGGCCCGAAAGCCGGTAAAATAAACCGTTTACCGCGGACCCAGTCCAGGATCCAGGAGAGCGACCGAACATGGCCCGCATCGCTGGCGTCAACGTGCCCGCGCAGAAGCACGCGGTCATCGCCCTGACCTACATCTACGGCATCGGCCGCTCGCGCGCGCGCCAGATCTGCGAGGCGGCGGGCGTGCGCCCCGACGTCAAGATCAAGGACCTGACCGAGGCTGAGCTCGACGCCCTGCGCACCGAGGTCGGCAAGTACACGGTCGAGGGCGACCTGCGGCGCGAGGTGTCCATGAACATCAAGCGCCTCATGGACCTCGGCTGCTACCGCGGGCTGCGCCACCGCCGCGGGCTGCCGGTGCGCGGCCAGCGCACGCGCACCAACGCGCGCACGCGCAAGGGCCCGCGCCGCCCGGTGGGCCGCCGCTGAGCGCCGAGCCACGACAGGAGCACACGGGACCGACATGGCCAAGGCAAGCCGCACCCGCAAGAAGATCAAGAAGACCGTCTCGGACGGCGTGGCACACATCCACGCCTCCTTCAACAACACGATCATCACCATCACCGACCGCGCGGGCAACGCGCTCGCATGGTCCTCGGCGGGCAGCTCCGGCTTCCGCGGCTCGCGCAAGAGCACGCCCTTCGCCGCCCAGGTGGCGGCCGAGCGCGCCGGCAAGGCGGCGCAGGAGCACGGGGTCAAGAACCTCGAGGTGCGGGTCAAGGGGCCGGGGCCGGGGCGCGAGTCCGCCGTGCGCGCGCTGCACGCGGTCGGCTTCCGCATCACCAACATCTCGGACGTGACGCCCATCCCGCACAACGGCTGCCGTCCGCCCAAGAAGCGGCGGGTCTGAGGCCAGGAGGCGCACCGTGGCGAAGTACACCGGAGCGAAGTGCCGCCTCTGCCGCCGGCAGGGGACCAAGCTCTTTCTCAAGGGCGAGAAGTGCTACACGGCGAAGTGCCCGATCGAGAAGCGCCCCTACGCCCCGGGGCAGCACGGGCAGCGCCGCCAGCGCCTCTCGGACTACGCGCTGCAGCTGCGCGAGAAGCAGAAGCTGCGCTGGACCTACGGCGTGCTCGAGCGCCAGTTCCGCCGCTACTACAAGGAGGCGGCACGCCGGCGCGGCTCCACCGGCGAGATCCTGCTCCAGCTCCTCGAGCAGCGCCTCGACAACGTCGTCTACCGCATGGGCTTCGCCAGCTCGCGCGCCGAGGCGCGGCAGATGGTGCGCCACAACCACATCCTGGTGAACGGCAAGAAGGTCAACATCCCCTCCTACCAGGTCAAGCCCAACGACGTGATCTCCGTGGCCGAGAAGGCGCGCCAGCACGCGCGCGTGCAGGCCGCGCTCGCCTTCGCCCAGCAGCAGGACCTCATCGCCCCGTGGGTGGAGGTGGATGCCAACAAGATGGAGGGCGTCTTCAAGGCGGTGCCGGAGCGCTCGGACCTGCCGAGCGAGATCAACGAGCACCTGGTGGTGGAGCTCTACTCGAAGTAACCCCAGAGGGACACGGCGATGCAGGGTTCGGTCAGCGAGTTTCTCAAGCCGCGCAGCGTGCAGGTCCAGGCGCTGGACCCGCGGCACGCGCGCATCACGCTGGAGCCGCTCGAGCGCGGCTTCGGCCACACCCTGGGCAACGCCCTGCGGCGCATCCTGCTCTCGTCCATGCCGGGCGCGGCCGTGGTCGAGGTCGAGATCGAGGGCGTGCTGCACGAGTACACGACCATCGAGGGCGTGCAGGAGGACGTCATCGACATCCTCCTCAACCTCAAGGGCCTCGCCATCCGTATGCACGCGCGCGACGAGGCCACGCTCACGCTGAGCAAGAAGGGCCCGGGCGTGGTCACGGCCGCCGACATCGCCCTCGACCACGACGTCGAGATCGTCAACCCTGAGCACGTCATCGCCCACCTCAACAAGGGCGGCGAGCTCAACATGACGCTCAAGGTCGCGCGCGGGCGCGGCTACGAGCCGGTGACGGCGCGGCGCGCCGCCGGCGAGGACCGCCCCATCGGCAAGCTGCAGCTCGACGCGAGCTTCAGCCCCGTGCGGCGCGTGGCCTACAACGTCGAGAGCGCGCGCGTCGAGCAGCGCACCGACCTCGACAAGCTGGTCATCGACATCGAGACCAACGGCACCATCGACCCCGAGGAGGCCATCCGGCGCGCGGCGCGCATCCTCCAGGAGCAGCTCTCGGTCTTCGTCGAGCTCGAGGGCAAGGAGGAGGCTGCGCCGGCCGAGCGCAAGAAGACCGAGATCGACCCCATCCTCCTGCGGCCCATCGACGACCTCGAGCTCAGCGTGCGCTCGGCGAACTGCCTCAAGGCCGAGGGCATCCACTACGTGGGCGACCTCATCCAGTGGACCGAGGTGGAGCTGCTCAAGACGCCCAATCTCGGCAAGAAGTCGCTCACCGAGATCAAGGACGTGCTCGCCAGCCACGGCCTGCAGCTCGGCATGAAGCTCGAGAACTGGCCGCCGCCGGAGCTGGGCAAGGAGAAGGCCTCCGCCTGAGGCAGGGGAGCGAAGTACCATGCGTCACCGCAAGGCCGGCAGGCACCTCAACCGCACGAGCGCGCACCGGCGCGCCATGTTCCGCAACATGGCCGCCTCGCTCTTCCGCCACGAGCGCATCCGCACAACGCTCCCCAAGGCGAAGGAGCTCAGGCGCGTGGCCGAGCCGCTCATCACGCTCGCCAAGGAGGACACCGTGGCGCGGCGGCGGCTCGCCTTCGCGCGCCTGCGCGACAAGGAGGCGGTGCGCAAGCTCTTCGAGGAGCTGGGCCCGCGCTACCGCGAGCGCCCCGGCGGCTACACCCGCATCCTCAAGATGGGCTTCCGCCCCAGCGACGCCGCCCCCATGGCGCTGGTGGAGCTCGTCGACCGGCCCCAGCCCTCGGAGGGGGCGGAAGAGGCCTGAGCCGCGGCCGCCTGCGGCGGCACAGGCGGGAGACGGGGATCGGGAGGTGGGGGTTGGAGCGCCCTTCGGGCGCGGCCTTTTGGTCTTTCCCGTCTCCCGCAACCCGTCTCCCGTCTCCTGTTTCCCGTCACCCGTCACCTGTCTCCCGTCTCCCGTCACCCGTCACCTGTCTCCCGTCTCCCGTCACCCGTCTCCCGTAACCCGCCTCCCGTGCACTAGACTGCAACCGTCTCCGGGCCAGCCGGGAGGCTCGAACGATGATGCACGGCACGGTGTTCCTGTACACCGACTTCGGGCTCGAGGGGCCCTACGTGGGCCAGATGCGCGCGGCCATCGCCCGCGAGGCGCCGGGCCTCGCCGTGGTGGACCTCTGCCACGACCTGCCGCCCTTCCGGCCGCGCGGGGCGGCCTACCTGCTCGCGGCGCTCGCGCCGGAGCTCCCGGCGGGCTGCGTGTGCGCGGCGGTGGTGGATCCGGGCGTGGGCGGCGCGCGCGACGCCGTGGTGCTGGAGGCCGACGGGCGCCGCTTCGTCGGCCCCGACAACGGCCTGCTCGCGGTGGTGGCCCGGCGCGCGCGCGAGGCCCGGTGGTGGACCCTCGCCTGGCGGCCGGAGCGGCTGTCCGCGAGCTTCCATGGCCGTGACCTCTTCGCGCCCGCCGCCGCGCGCCTCGCCGCGGGCCTCGAGGTCGCGCTCGCGCCGCGCGACGGCCGTGCCCACGTCGGCGCGGACTGGCCCGAGGACCTGGCCGAGGTCGTCTACGTGGACCGTTTCGGCAATGCGATGACGGGGCTGCGGGCGGCCGGGCTCGCGCCCGATGCGCGCATCGAGGCCGGCGGCCGGGTGCTGCGGCGCGCGCGCACCTTCTGCGACGTGCCCCCGGGGGAGGCCTTCTGGTACGAGAACGCCAACGGGCTCGTCGAGATCGCCGTCAACCAGGGCCGCGCCGACGCCGCCCTCGGCCTCGCGCCCGGCGCCCCCGTGCGCGTCCTCGCCTGAGCGCCGTCAGCGGAAGGCGCGGCCGGCGAAGCGCAGGCCGCCGAGCAGCGGGCTGCGGTCCTCGAGGCGCTCGGCGAGCAGGTGCAGCACCTCGCCCTCGCGCTCGACCGTGCCCTCGACCACGAGCAGCCCCGCGCGCAGCACGGCGGCGCGCTCGCGCTCGACGAGGCGCGGGCGCACGATCACGTTGACGTGCCCGGTCTCGTCCTCGAGCGTGAGGAAGACCACGCCGCCGGCGCTGTGCGGGCGCTGGCGCAGGATCACGAGCCCCGCCACGCGGCCGCGCGCGCCGTGGCGCAGGTGCGCCAGCGCGCGGGCGGTGCGGGCGCCGGCGAGGCGCGGGCGCAGCAGCGCCAGCGGGTGGCGCCGCAGGCTGAGGCCGAGGGCGGCGTGGTCGGCGACGATCTCCTCGCCCTCGGGCGCGGGCGGCAGCGCCGGCGGCGGGCCGTCGGCGGGGGCGGGCGCGAGCGGCAGCGGCGGCTCGCAGCCGGCGGCGGCCCAGCGCGCGCGCCGGCGATGGCCGGCGAGGCCCTCGAGCGCGCCGGCCTCGGCGAGGGCGGCGAGCGCGCGCCGGTCGAGCCGCGCGCGGCGGCCGAGGTCGGCGACGTCCCGGAAGGGCGCCCCGGCGCGCGCGGCCTCGATGCGCGCCGCCGCCTCGCGCCCCAGCCCCTTCACCAGCCGCAGCCCGAGGCGCACCGCCGGGCGGCCGCGCGGCCCGCCGGGCTCGAGCGTGCAGTCCCAGGCGCTCGCGCGCACGTCCACCGCGCGCACCTCCACGCCGTGGCGGCGCGCGTCGCGCACGAGCTGCGCCGGGGCGTAGAAGCCCATGGGCTGGCTGTTGAGCAGCCCGCACAGGAATGCCTCGGGCTCGTGGCGCTTGAGCCAGGCCGAGGCGTAGGCGAGGAGGGCGAAGCTCGCCGCGTGCGACTCCGGGAAGCCGTACTCGCCGAAGCCGCGGATCTGGCGGAAGATGTGGCGGGCGTAGCGCTCGGGATAGCCGCGCGCGCGCATCCCCTCCACCAGGCGGCGCTCGAAGCGCGCGAGCTCGCCCGAGCGGCGCCAGCTCCCCATGGCGCGGCGCAGGGCGTCGGCCTCGCCGGCGCCGAAGCCCGCCGCCACCATGGCGAGGCGGATCACCTGCTCCTGGAACAGGGGCACGCCGAGGGTGCGCTCGAGCACCGCGCGCACCTCCGGCGAGGGGTAGGTGACGGGCTCGAGCCCCTGCCGGCGCCGCAGGTAGGGATGGACCATCTGCCCCTGGATGGGGCCCGGGCGCACGATGGCGACCTGGATCACGAGGTCGTAGAAGGTGCGCGGCGCCAGGCGCGGCAGCATGGCCATCTGGGCGCGGGACTCGATCTGGAACACGCCCATGGTGTCGGCGCGGCGGATCATGGCGTAGGTCTCGGGGTCCTCGGGCGGGATGTCGGCGAGCCCGAAGGGACGGCCGCGGCGTGCGCCCACCAGCGCCAGCGCCTTGCGCAGGGCGGTGAGCATGCCGAGGGCGAGGACGTCGACCTTGAGCAGGCCGAGCGCCTCGAGGTCGTCCTTGTCCCACTCGATCACGGTGCGCCCGGGCATGGCCGCCGGCACCACGGGCACCAGGCGCGTGAGCGGCCCGCGCGAGATGACGAAGCCGCCCACGTGCTGGGAGAGGTGCCGCGGCAGCCCCACCAGCGCCTCGGCCAGCGCCGCCAGGCGGCGGCTGGCGGGGGCGTCGGGGTCGAGCCCCGCCTCGGCCAGGGCCTCGCGCCGCACGCGGCGCCCGTCCCACCAGACGAGCCCGCGGGTGATGCGGTCGGCCTGGTCGGGCGCCAGCCCCAGGGCGCGGGCGGCGTCGCGCACCGCCGAGCGCGGCCGGCGCGTGATGACGGTGGCGGCGAGCGCCGCGCGCGCGCGCCCGTAGCGGCGGTAGATGTAGGCGATCACCTCCTCGCGCCGCTCGTGCTCGAAGTCGACGTCGATGTCCGGCGGCTCGTCGCGCTCGCGCGAGACGAAGCGCTCGAACAGGAGCTCCATGCGCGCCGGATCGACCTCGGTGATGCCGAGGCAGTAGCACACCGCCGAGTTCGCGGCCGAGCCGCGCCCCTGGCAGAGGATGCCGCGGCTGCGGGCGAAGCGGACGATGTCGTGCACCGTGAGGAAGTAGGGCTCGTAGCGCAGCTCGGCGATGAGGGCGAGCTCGCGCTCGACCAGCTCGCGCACCCTGGGCGGGGCCCCGCCCGGCCAGCGCCGCGCCATGCCCTCCAGGGTGAGGCGGCGCAGCCAGGAGGCGGGCGTCTCGCCCGGCGGCACCAGCTCCTCGGGGTACTCGTAGCGCAGGCTCTCGAGGGAGAAGCGGCAGCGCGCCGCCACCGCCACCGTCTCCTCCAGCCAGGGCCGCGGGAAGAGCCGCGCCAGCGTGCGGCGGCCGCGTAGGTGGCGCTCCGCGTTGGCCGCGAGCCGGCGGCCGGCGCGGGCCAGCGGCACCCCCAGGCGCAGGGCGGCGAGGGCGTCGGCCACGCGCCGCCGCGCCGGGGAGTGCATCAGCACCCGCCCCACCGCCACCCGCGGCAGGCCCAGGCGTGCGCCGAGGCGGTCGAGGGCGGCGAGGCGCGCGGCCTCGCCGGCGGCCAGCGTGCGCGAGACCGCGAGCCAGGCACGATCCCCGAAGGCCTCCCGCACCCAGGCGCCCGTCTCCCGCAACGCCTCCGGCGGCCCTTCTGGGGGGTGCCACAGGGCGAGACAGCGCCCGCCGAGGGCCTCGAGGTCCGCGCGCGGGGCCACCTGCGCGGCGCGGTCGCGGGCGCGCACCCGCGTGACGAGCTCGCACAGGTCGCCGTAGGCCTCGCGGTCGGGGGCGAGGAGGGCGAGCTCGCCGCCTCCCTCCAGCGCGAAGGCCGCGCCCACCACCAGCGGCAGGCCCGCCTCCTTCGCCGCCAGATGGGCGCGCACCACGCCCGCGAGCGAGCAGGCGTCGGTCAGCGCCAGCGCCGCGTAGCCGAGGCGCGCGGCGCGGCGCACCAGCGCCTCGGGGTGCGAGGCCCCCGCCCCGAAGCTGAAGGCGCTCTGGCACCACAGCTCCGCATAGGGGGGCGGGGGCGGGCGGCTGCGCCGCCGGCCCCCGGCACCGGTACGGGGACTCCTCTCCAGCATGGGGGTGTCTCACGACGGCCGGGGTACTGCATGACGGCCGGGGTACTGGACAAATATACAGCATTCTCGGATGCGGCCGTGCGGTCGCCGCCGCCGCCGATCGCCGATCGCCGACTGAACCGTCGCCTCCCGGGCCGCGACCCAGGGGCAAAGGCCGCGCGGTGCGGCCGCACAGCCGGGAGGAGACGCCATGAGCACCACCATCGCCA
>WGBS01000234.1 GCA_015494165.1 Gammaproteobacteria bacterium
ATATAAGCGGCATCCTGCCGCGCCCGCTTCGCGGGAGTGTGCGGGAGACGGGTGACGGGTCACGGTGTGCAGTCCACTGTGAGCTGCAGCCCGTAACCCGCAACCTCCCTCCGGTTCCTCGCCTCCCCCTTCCCGCCTTTCGCCGCTCCACCCGCCTTCTGCCTCGGGTAAACTGAGCGCCCGCCGGGCCCGTAGCTCAGCTGGTCAGAGCTGCCGACTCATAATCGGTTGGTCGCAGGTTCGAGTCCTGCCGGGCCCATCACATTGACGGATCTCTAAAGGATGCCCGTCCTTGACCCACGAACTCGCAAAGCGGCGGACACTGCCGCCCGAAGAGCAGCCATGGAAGAAAGCACGGAAAGGCTGCGCCGGTTGCTAGCAGCCCAAAGTAAATGGCCAAGAGGGGTCGTGGCCTACAAGCTAGCTATAGACGGAGGTGCGAGTCGAGATCTGGCGTATGCATGGGCGTTCACTGGCGTTGCGTCGGCCACATGCTGGAGGGCAGCTTTGCGATCAGCAAAGGCGTGGCGTGCCCGCAAGCTCCTGGGCGTGCGTTGAGATTCCGGCAAAAAAGCGAAAAACAACACACGATGCATCTGCGTTGCCACGCACAGGGTGACGGGAGACTCGGGTGCTGTCGGTCTGGGCGATGGTCACGCGGTTGCCCCCAGCGCGTCGTGCACCGCTAGTGCGACCCATCGCAGCGGGCACACGCTGCCGCGCGTGATGCTGCCTGCGAGGCGCTGACCGGGCAAGGACAGCGCAGGCGCAGCTTGGTCCACCGTCGCTTCGGGCGTGCGGGGGGCTGCGCCAAGCACGGATGCCGCCCGCGGGAGGCCCCGGCCCGCTGCGGGTGGGAAGCGGTTACGCCCTTGGGGCCGCGAGCGTCAGTCCTTGTGGAAGCCCCAGACGGGGCGCAGGAGGCGCTCGAGGCCGCGGTACTCGGCGTCCGTGGCGGGCACGAAGCCCTTCTTGGCGCCGCCGATGGAGGCGAGCACCTTGGCGGCGATCTCGGTGTCGCTGGTGGCGATGAGGGCCTCGCGCAGCTTGCGGCGCGTCTCGGCGTCCACCTCCTTGGTGATGGAGAAGCCGCGGTCGGGAATGTTCTTGTCGATGACCGTGAGGACGCGCAGGCCCTTCTTGGCGTCGTCCGGGACCTTCTTGTCCCAGAACTTGTCGCGGAAGACGCTCGCCACCGACTTGCCCTTCTTCAGGCACATGAGGGCGTGGCGGAAGCTCTTGACCGGTATGACGATGGGCTGGCGCGCGGGGTTGGGGAACTCGTCGATGAAGGAGAGTGTCGCGAGATTGGGCGAGGCGGGCCCGCACACGCGCTTGCCGACGAGGTCGGACACCTTGCCGATGCCCGCGTCCTCGCGCACCACGACGTAGAAGCGCAGCTTGCCCGGGAGCTTGGCGAGCACCGTGTGGTCGAGGTGCTTGAGCCGCCAGGCGATGAAGTGCGGGCCGTCGAAGAGCATGTCGTACTCGCCGGCGCGCATCTTGTTGGCGTACTCGAGGAAGCTGCGCGCGGGCACGAGCCGGATCGTGCGGCCGGACTTCTGCGACAGGTAGTCGACGAGGGGCTGGAAGTTGCGGCGCGTGACGTCGGGCGGCTGCGTGGGCGGCGTGGAGAAGACGATGGCGTCCTTTCCTTCCGCGCCCTGCGCGGCCGCCGGCAGCAGGGCGGCGAGCAGGGCGAAGGCCGCGAGCAGCCGTGCACCGTTCCCGCGCGACATCTCCTCCTCCTTTCCGGTCCTAGCCGTCTTTCGTCGTTGTTGGAGCCGAGACCGGCCCGAGCCTACCACATCCGCTCAGGCGCTTCCGCCGCCCGCCGCACGGGCTCCGCCGGCCTCCTCGCGCGCCGGCACGGGCGCGGGCCCGAGCAGCAGCGAGCGCCCGCTCATCGCCTTCGGCTGCGGCAGGCCCATGAGCTGCAGCACGGTGGGCGCGACGCTGGAGAGCCCCGCGCCCGTGGTCAGGCGCCACGGCACCTCGTCGACGATCAGGCAGGGGACGGGATAGGTGGTGTGCTGGGTGTGCGGCTCGCCGGTGACGGGATCGACCATCTCGTCGCAGTTGCCGTGATCGGCGGTGAGCACCACCGAGTAGCCGGCGGCGACGGCGGCGTCGAGCACGCGCCCCACCTCGCGGTCGAGCGTCTCGACGGCGCGGATGACGGCCTCGCGCACCGCCGTGTGCCCGACCATGTCGCCGTTGGCGAAGTTGACCACGACGAGGCTGTAGCGGCGTGTGCGCAGGGCCTCGATGACGGCGTCGGCGATCTGCGGCGCGCTCATCTCGGGCGCCTGGTCGTAGGTGGCCACGCGCGGCGAGGGGATCATGACCCGGTCCTCGCCCGGGAAGGGCTGCTCGCGGCCGCCGTTGATGAAGAAGGTCACATGGGCGTACTTCTCGGTCTCGGCGCAGTGGAACTGGCGCAGCCCCGCCTCGCTCACCACGGCGCCGAGGGTGGTGCGCGGGCGCTCGGGCGCGAAGGCCACCGGCAGCCCGAAGCGCGGGTCGTACTCGGTCAGGCAGGTGACGCGCACAGGCTCGAAGCCCGGGCGCTCGAAGTGCTCGAAGTCGCGCTGCGAGAGCGCGGCGGTGAGCTGGCGCGGGCGGTCGTTGCGGAAGTTGAAGAACACGACCTCGTCGCCGGCGGCGATGCGCGGCGTGCCTTCGACGACGGTGGGCTGGATGAACTCGTCGCCCTCGCCGGCGGCGTAGGCGGCCTCGATGGCGGCGCGCGCGTCGGGCGCGCGCCGGCCCTCGCCGAGCACGAGCGCCGCCCAGGCGGCGCGCGTGCGCTCCCAGCGCCGGTCGCGGTCCATCGCGTAGTAGCGGCCGACGACGGTGGCGATGGTGCCGCCCGTGCCCTCGAGCGCGCCCTCGACGAGCGGCAGGTAGCCGAGCGCCGAGCGCGGGGGCGTGTCGCGCCCGTCGGTGATCATGTGCACCACGGGCATGACGCCGGCGCGGCGCGCGAGCTCGATGAGCGCCAGCAGGTGGCGGACGTGGCTGTGCACGCCGCCGTCGGAGACCAGCCCCAGCAGGTGCAGGGGGCGGCCTGCGGCGCGCGCGCGCCCGGCCGCCTCCAGCAGCACCCGGTTGCTGTAGAAGCTGCCGTCGGCGATGGCGTCGTCGATGCGGACGAGGTCCTGGCGGATGACCGAGCCGCAGCCGATGGTGAGGTGCCCCACCTCGGAGTTGCCCATCTGCCCTTCGGGCAGGCCGACGGCGCGCCCCGAGGCCTCGAGCACGGTGTGCGGGTGGCGCGCGAAGTACTCGTCGAAGCGCGGCGTGCGCGCCTCGCACACCGCGTTGTTGCGCCGGCTCGGGTTGACGCCGAAGCCGTCGAGCACGATGAGCACCACCGGCCGGCGGGGCGGGCGGTCGGCGAAGGATCCCATGGGCTGGCTGCTCGTTCCCGGTCGGTCGGACGGCCGCGGGACGCGGCCCCTTGTCCTACAATCTGCATCATAGCATGGCGCGCCGCGCGCCCGGGGGAAGGAACGCGCAGGACGGGATGGCGCCCGCACGCTTCAGCGCACCGTTCGAGTTCGCGCTGCCGGAGCGGCAGCCGCCGGCCCGGCGCCCGCCGGAGCCGGAGGCGCTGGCGCGCTGGCTCGCGGAGCTGCCGCTGGCGAACGTCTCGGCGACCGGGCGCCAGATCCACGAGGCCCTCTACCGCCTCAACCGCCTCGCGCTGGAGCCACGCCGGCGGCTCGCGCTGGCGCGCGCCTTCGCCGCCGCCGTGGAGTCGGTGGTCGAGCAGCTCAGGCGCCGCTACGTCGGCCAGGCGCTGCCGCTGCGCGGGCGCGCGGCCAAGGCGGCGAAGGCCGCCCGCCTGCTGACGGGCGAGCTCGCCACCGCCTTCCGCGTGACGGTGACGGAGGCGACCGAGGACGGCGCCCTGGGGCCCGCGCAGGCCGACCCGGCGGCGCTGCCGGCGCTGACCGAGGCCCTCGCCTGGACCGCGCGCGAGCTGCTCGAGCGCTACCTCGTCTACGCGCCGGAGCCGGGCGAGGTCTGGCGCGCCCTGCACCGGCTCTACGCCTACGCCGAGCACGCGGGGCGGCTCGGGCGCGACACCCTCGCCGCGCAGGCCGCCTACCGGCGCGCCGTGGCGCTGTCGCTCGCGCAGCCGCACCAGCTCCTGCCGGGCGAGGCGCTGGAGGTGGACGCGCTGCTGCTCG
This sequence comes from Gammaproteobacteria bacterium, assembly GCA_015494165.1. Lineage (GTDB taxonomy): Bacteria > Pseudomonadota > Gammaproteobacteria > S144-34 > S144-34 > S144-34. The sequence continues at coordinate 4,200 of WGBS01000234.1, forward strand.
CCTGGGCCGAGCGCGTCGAGATCCTCGACCGCACGCCGGAGGCGGGCGACTTCTGCCTCGACCTCGCCACCGCCAACCCGCCCTACCGCGCCGCCTCGCGCGGCGAGACGCGCGGGGCCGACACGCGCACCGTCGCGCTGCGCGGGCTGCTCGATGCGGTGCACGGGCGCCTGAAGGACATCCGCGCCGAGGCCGCGCGCCACGGCGGCAGGCTGCGCCTCGCGCGCCGCCAGGAGCGCGACCGCCTGCAGCGGCTCGCGCGCGCCTGGGGCGCGCCGCCGAAGCGGCAGGCCGAGCGCCACATCCGCCTCGGGCGCATCGAGATGGCGGGCGGCCTGAGCGCCGTGCACCACCACGTCACGGGCGGACGGCCCTTCACGCCCGAGCTCGACGAGATCCGCATCCACCGCGCCGACCTCGAGTCGCTCTCGGGCCGCCTGAGCTTGGTGCCCAAGGACTTCGAGCCCTGGCGGCTCGAGGAGGAGGAGACGCGCCTCGCCACGGGCATCGTGCGCCCGCGCACCTCCGACTTCGACCCGGACCGCAACGTGCTCGACATGTGGGCCAAGATCTACGCCACGCGCGTGCAGCAGGGGCCGGGCGAGACGCACTATCCGCTGCAGCCCTGGCAGCAGCGCAACGCCGGCCCCGGCGGCGTCGGCGTCTTCTGCCTCGACGAGTGCGCGGTCGGGGTGCGCACGGGCGAGCTCGTCGCCTTCCGCTCGCAGGAGGGCGAGCCGTGGGCGGTGGGCGCGGTGCGCTGGCTGCGCGCGCCGCGCGAGGCCGCGGTCGAGCTCGGCGTGCAGCGTCTCGCCGGCGAGGCGCGCGGCATCGCCGTGCGCGCGGTCGCCGGGGCCGGGGAGGGGAGCGAGTACTTCCGTGCGCTGCTGGTGCCGGCGGGCGAGCCCGAGGAGCCTGGGCGTCTGCTGGTGACGCCGCCGGCGGTCTACGACGTGGGCACGCGCGTGGTGCTCAACCTGGGCGAGCGGCTGTGCTATGCGCGCCTGACCGAGGTCGCCGACGCGAGCTCGGGCTACGCCTGCTTCGCCTACGAGGTGATCGAGGCACCGAAGGGCGAGCAGGAGCGCATCGAGGCGTTGCGCCAAGTGTTGTGAGTTCGCGGGAGACGGGTTGCGGGAGACGGGTTACGGTGTACAGGCCGCTGTAAACCGCAGCCTGCAAACTGCAACCCGCATGTGGGAGCGTGCGGGAGACGGGAAATTCAGAAGGCCGCGCGCGGAGCGCGCACCGACCCTCGCCTCCCGCCTCCCGCCTCTTTCCTCTCGCCTCCTGCCGACGCCTGTCGCCTGAAGACTGAAGGCTGCCTGGGCTACACCCAGTCGCGGGGCTTCAGGAAGACCTCGTAGAGCCGCGCCTCGGGCGAGCCGGGCTCCGGGTGCCAGTCGTAGCGCCACGCCACGCGTGGCGGGAGGGACATGAGGATGGACTCGGCGCGCCCCCCGCTCTGCAGCCCGAAGAGCGTGCCGCGGTCGTAGACGAGGTTGAACTCGACGTAGCGGCCGCGCCGGTAGAGCTGGAACTCGCGCTCGCGCTCGCCGTAGCTCAGGCGCCGGCGGCGCTCGACGATGGGCAGGTAGGCGCGCAGGTAGTGGTCGCCCACGCTGCGCAGGAAGGCGAAGCAGCGCTCGAAGCCCCACGCGTCGAGGTCGTCGAAGAACAGCCCGCCGACGCCGCGCGGCTCGCCGCGGTGACGCAGGAAGAAGTACTCGTCGCACCAGCGCTTGAAGCGCGGGTAGACGTCCTCGCCGAAGGGCGCGCACGCCTCGCGCGCGACCGTGTGCCAGTGGACGCAGTCCTCCTCGAAGCCGTAGCAGGGCGTCAGGTCGAAGCCGCCACCGAACCACCACACGGGCGCCTCGCCCTCGGCCTCGGCGAGGAAGAAGCGCACGTTGGCGTGCGAGGTGGGGACGTAGGGGTTGCGCGGGTGCACGACCACCGACACGCCCATGGCGCGGAAGGCGCGCCCGGCGAGCCCCGGCCGGCGCGCGCTCGCGGCCGGCGGAAGCGCGGCGCCGCGCACGTCCGAGAAGTTGACGCCGGCGCGCTCGAAGACGCCGCCCTCCTCGAGCACGCGCGTGCGGCCGCCGCCGCCCTCCGGCCGCTCCCAGCGGTCCTCGCGGAAGCGGGCCACGCCATCGGCCTCCTCGAAGGCGGCGCAGATGCGGTCCTGGAGCCCCGTGAGGTACTCGCGCACGGCCTCGGGGTCGGGCGGCCCGCCCTCGAGGCGGAGCAGCTCGGGCTCGCCGCGCCCACTCACGGCCGCCGCTCCGGGGCGGGCCGCAGCACCGCGCCCGTCAGCGCGTCGCGGATCTCGGTCGGCCCGGCGAGGGGGCCGGCGCGGCCCGGGAGGTAGAGGTCGACGTCGTTGCCGAGGGCGCGGCGCGCGGCGAGGGCATCGCGCGCGGGCGGGCGCCCGTGGCGGTTGGCGCTGGTCGAGACCAGCGCGCCGCCGAAGGCGGCGCACAGCGCGGCCGCCACCGGATGGGCGGTGACACGCACCGCGACGGTGTCGCGCCCGCCCGTGATCCAGTCCGGCACGTCCGGGGCCGCGGGCGCCACCCAGGTGACGGGCCCCGGCCAGGTGCGCCGCATGCGGCGGCGCGCGGCGGCCGGCAGCGGGCCGAGGAAGGGTGCCAGCTGGCGCTCCTCGGCGGCGATGAGGATGAAGCCCGCGGCGGGCGGACGGCCCTTGATCTGAAGGAGGCGGGCGACGGCGTGCGCATCCAGCGGGTCGCAGGCGAGGCCGTAGACGCCCTCGGTCGGGTGGCCGACGATGCCGCCGGCCTCCAGGACACGCACCGCGACGGCGATGCGCAAGCGCGACGGGAGCGGCGCGCGCGCCGCCACCTCAGCCCTCCGTGAAGCCGAAGCTGCCGACGAGACCCCGGGGCCCGGCGTCGACGTGCAGCCAGCGCGGGACGAAGGCCTCGGGGCGCACGACGGGCAGCGCCTCGAGCGGCTGGCCGTCGGCGGCCTCCTCCACGCCGCAGGCGCGCCCGGCCACCGGACGCAGCCGCACGCGCAGGCCCGCGGGGCCGGCCGGGAGCTCGGCGCGGTCGCGCTCGCCGGCAGGCAGGAAGCGCACGCGCTTGCGGACCAGGCAGCTGAAGTAGAGCTCGAGCTCGGCGACGGTGCCGCCCGCGCGCCCCGCCAGCAGGCGCGCGGCGGCCTCGCTCACCCGCACGCGCAGCGCCCGGCCGTGGATGTGCACCGTGCCGGTGAGGCCGCCCACGGGCTCACCCGGCGCCGAGGCGCTCCTGGAGGGCGCGGTCCTTGGCGAGCACCGCCTCCGAGTCGGCGCGGCGCGCCTCGGCCACGCGCCCGGCGAGGGCCTCGTCCGAGAGCGCCAGGATCTGGGCCGCGAGCCAGCCGGCGTTGCGCGCCCCGGCCTTGCCGATGGCGACCGTGGCGACCGGCACCCCGCCCGGCATCTGCACGGTCGAGAGCAGCGCGTCCATGCCGCGCAGCGGCCCGCCGTCCATGGGCACGCCGATCACGGGGCGCGTGGTGAGCCCCGCCACGGTGCCCGCGAGGTGCGCGGCCAGCCCCGCCGCGGCGATGAAGACGGCGCAGCCGCGCGCCTCGGCCTCGCGCACGTAGGCGTGCGTGGCCCCGGGCGTGCGATGCGCGGAGAGGATGCGGACCTCGCGCGGCACGCCCAGACGCTCGAGCACGTCGAGGCATGCCTGCATGGTCTCGAGGTCGGAGTCGGAGCCCATCATCACCGCCACGAAGGGCGCGCCCTGCGACATCGTCTCCCCCTCTCGTTCCGGATCCGGCCGGGTGGCGCGCGGCCGCTACTCGCCGCCGGCCGCCGCGGTGCGCGGCGGCTCGCCCTCCCAGGGCTCGGCGTAGTCGCATTCCTTCTGCGGGCAGACGCGCTCGGTGCCCCGGCGCTTGGTGGTCTTGATCGTCAGCACCGGCCAGCCGCACTTGGGGCAGGGCCCGGCGACCGGCTCGTTCCACACGGCGTAGTCGCACTCGGGATAGGTGCTGCAGGAGTAGAAGGTCTTGCCGCGGCGCGAGCGGCGCTTGAGGAGCGTGCCCTTGCCGCACTTCGGGCACGCCACCCCGGTGTCCTGGGGCTTCTCGAGCGGCTCGATGTAGCGGCACTTGGGATAGGCCGAGCAGCCGATGAAGCGGCCGTAGCGGCCGTGGCGGATGAGGAGCTCGCTGCCGCATTCGGGGCAGCTCCGCCCCTCGACCTTCTCGGGCTCGGGGCGCTCCTCGCCGCCGAGGTCGCGCGTGTAGTCGCACTCGGGATAGCCCGAGCAGCCGACGAAGCGCCCGCGCCGCCCCAGGCGGATGGTGAGCGGGCGCCCGCACTTGGGGCAGCTCTCGTCGAGCGCCTCCTGGGTGGCGTCGGCGCGCGTGACCGTGCGCTCCTTCTCCTCCACCAGCGCGTGGAAGGGCTCCCAGAAGGCGCGCAGCACCGGGATCCACTCCTTCTCGCCGCGGGCGATGGCGTCGAGCTCGTCCTCGAGGCGCGCGGTGAAGTCGTAGTCCACGTAGCGCGCGAAGTGCTGCGTCAGGAAGCGGTTGACCACGCGCCCGAGGTCCGTGGGGCGGAAGCGGCGCTTCTCGAGCGTGACGTACTTGCGCTCGAGCAGGGTCTGGATGATGGTGGCGTAGGTCGAGGGGCGGCCGATGCCGTACTCCTCGAGCGCCTTCACGAGGCTCGCCTCGCTGTAGCGCGGCGGCGGCTCGGTGAAGTGCTGGTGCTTCTCGAGCCGCTCGAGGCGCACCTGCTCGCCTTCCTCGAGCGGCGGCAGCATGCGCTCCTCCTCCTTCCTTTCGCCCTCGGCGGACTCCTGGTAGAGGGCCATGAAGCCGGGGTCGACCACGGTCGAGCCCGTGGCGCGGAAGCGGTGCCCGCCCTCGCAGACGAGGTCCACGCCCACGGTGTCGATGGTGGCATGGCGCATCTGGCAGGCGACGGCGCGCCGCCAGATGAGCTCGTAGAGACGGAACTGGTCGCGCGTGAGGCGCTCCTTGAGCGACTCCGGCGTGCGCGCCACCGAGGTCGGACGGATGGCCTCGTGCGCCTCCTGCGCGTTCTTCGACTTGGTCTTGAACACGCGCGGCTTGGGCGGCAGGCGCTCCTCCCCGTAGTGGCGCGCGATCCAGGCGCGGATCTCCTCCACCGCCTCCTGGGCGAGGCTGACCGAGTCGGTGCGCATGTAGGTGATGAGGCCGACGGAGCCCGCGCCGATGTCCACGCCCTCGTAGAGCTGCTGGGCGATGCGCATGGTCTTCTGCGCCGAGAAGCCGAGCTTGCGCGAGGCCTCCTGCTGCAGCGTGGAGGTGATGAAGGGCGGCGGCGGGTTGCGCCGGCGCTGCCTGCGCTCGACCTTCTCCACGCGCAGGACGCCGCGCGCGGCGCGCTTGACGGTCTCGGCCACCTCCTTGGCACGCGCCTCGTCGCCGATGTCGAACTGCCCCAGCTTCTCGCCGCGCCAGTGCGTCAGGCGCGCGACGAAGCGCGCCTCGTCCTTGCGGCAGCGCGCCTCGATGGTCCAGTACTCGCGCGGCTCGAAGCGCTCGATCTCCTCCTCGCGCTCGACGATGAGGCGCAGCGCCGGGCTCTGCACGCGGCCGGCCGAGAGCCCGGGGCGGATCTTCTTCCACAGCAGCGGCGAGAGGTTGAAGCCCACCAGGTAGTCGAGGGCGCGGCGCGCCTGCTGCGCGTTGACGAGCTCCTGGGAGATGTCGCGCGGGTGCGCCATCGCCTCGCGGATGGCGCGCTCGGTAATCTCGTGGAAGACGACGCGCCGCACGGGCTTGTCGTCGAGCACGTCGCGCTCGCGCAGGATCTCGCGCAGGTGCCAGGAGATGGCCTCGCCCTCGCGGTCGGGGTCGGTGGCGAGATAGAGGTCCTCGGCCTTGGCCAGCGCCTTGGCGATGGCGTCGACGTGCTTGGCGTTGCGCTCGATCACCTGGTAGCGCATCGCGAAGTCGTGCTCGGGATCGACCGCGCCCTCCTTGGGCACGAGGTCGCGCACATGGCCGTAGGAGGCGAGGACCTGGTAGCCCTTGCCGAGGTACTTGCGCAGCGTGCGGGCCTTGGCCGGCGACTCGACGACGACGAGATGCATGGCGGCGGCGCCGGTCAGTGGAGCCGGCCCTCCAGGGCGTCCAGCACGAGGTCCTCGACCCAGGCGTAGGCGGCCTCGTGCCCGGGCTGGTTGTAGAGCACCATGAGCACCACCCACTGCATCTGCTCGAGGCCCACGGGGTCGGCCTCGTCGAGCTCCAGCACGCGGTCGACGACGAGCTCGCGCAGCGCCGGCGTCAGCACGCCCGCCTGCTCGAGGAACAGCAGGAAGCCGCGCGCCTCCGCGCTCAGGCGGCGGCACTCGTGGGGGGCGAAGACGCGCACGGCGTGCGGCGACTGGCGGTCGGGGTCGCCGTCAGCGGGGCGCTCGGCGAGGTCGGCGAGCCAGTCGAAGGCACGCTCGATCTGGGGCTCGGCGAAGCCGGCCTCGCGCAGGTGCGCGGCGAGCTCCGCGCGGTCGGGCTCGGGGGGCGCGTCCTCGTCGAGGTAGTAGTTCTCGAAGAGGTACACCAGCACGTCAAGCACGTTCTCTCGCATTCCTGGTGACTCTGTGCGATCCGCTACGCGGATCGCACAGCGCTGAGGCGCTTCGCAGCCATTTTGATTGTTCCCCGTATCGCCATGCACCTCCGTGTGCATGGGCCCTACCGCGGCCGTCCCTGGCCGCGGGGAAGCCCTGGAAATTTTCAGGGCTTCCGCTCCTGGTCCCTCGCCGGGACGCGCGCATACAGGCCCCCCGCCGTCGAGGCCACACGCCCCTCGAGCTCGAGGATCAGCAGCATGGAGGAAACCTCCCCGGGCGTCAATCCGGTGCGCTCGACGAGCACGTCCACCGCGAGCGGGGTCTCCTCCATGGCCGCGAGCAGGCACGCGTAGTCCGGATCGCCCGAGGCGCCGGCGTCCGGCGCGGGTCCGGCGGGCGCCGGCCGGCGCAGGCGCGCGGCGGCCTCGCCGAGGCGCGGGGCGATCTCCTCGAGGACGTCCGCCGCCGTCTCGACGAGCTTCGCCCCCTGGCGGATGAGGGCATTGCAGCCGCGCGCGAGCGGGTTGTGGATCGAGCCCGGCACGGCCATCACCTCGCGCCCGAGCTCGAGCGCCAGCCGCGCGGTGATGAGCGAGCCCGAGCGCACGCCGGCCTCCACCACCAGCACGCCGTGCGCGAGCGCGGCGATGATGCGGTTGCGCCGCGGGAAGAGCCCCGGGCGCGGCGGCGTCCCCGGCGGCATCTCCGAGACCAGCGCGCCGCCGCCCTGGACGATGCGCGCGGCGAGCGCCGCGTGCGCGGCGGGGTAGACGCGGTCGAGGCCGGTGGCGCACACCGCGACCGTGAGGCCGCCGGCCCCGGTCCCCTCCGCGCCGAGCGCGCCCTCGTGCGCGGCGCCGTCCACACCGAGCGCGAGCCCGCTCGTTACCACGAGGCCGCTTGCGGCGAGCGCGCGCGCGAACTCGCGCGCGGT
>WGBS01000235.1 GCA_015494165.1 Gammaproteobacteria bacterium
GGAGGGTGAAGGGCGGCTCGCCTTCCGGCGCATGCCACAAGGTCTGGCCGGGACAGCCGATCGCGCGCACCGTCCCCGCCTCGGCGCCCGCGGCCTGCAGCACGGCCTCCACCGCGCGCGCGAACAGCGCGCCGAGCTCGGCGTCGAGGCGGGGACGGTGCGCGCGATCGGCTGTCCCGGCCAGACCTTGTGGCATGCGCCGGAAGGCGAGCCGCCCTTCACCCTCCAGATCGGCGATCCCAACGTCGTCGCCGAGCGCACCGGCATCCCGGTGGTCGCCGACTTCCGCCGCCGCGACGTCGCCGCCGGCGGCCAGGGCGCTCCGCTGGTGCCCGCCTTCCATGCTGCCGCCTTCCGCCGCTCGGGTGAGGACGTGGCGGTGCTCAACGTCGGCGGCATCGCCAATGTCACGCTGCTGCCCGCCGACGCGCGCGCGCCCGTGCGCGGCTTCGACACCGGCCCCGGCAACACGCTGCTCGACGCCTGGGCGCGGCGCCACACGGGCGAGCCCTTCGACCGCGACGGGCGGCTCGCCGCGCGCGGACGGGTCCACGCGGCGCTGCTCGCCCGTCTCCTCGCCGACCCCTGGTTCGCGGCGCCGCCGCCCAAGAGCACCGGGCGCGAGCGCTTCCACCTGCGCTGGCTGGAGGCGGCGCTGGAAGCGGTGGGCGAGGCGGTGGCGCCCGCCGACGTGCAGGCGACGCTGGTGGCGCTCACGGCCGAGGCCGTGGCCCGCGCGCTGGCGCAGGCACGCTTCGCGCCCCGGCGCCTGCTGGTGTGCGGCGGCGGGGCGCGAAACCCCGTGCTGATGGCGGCGCTGGCACGCGCCCTGCCCGGTGCCCGCGTCGCCACGACGGCCGAGGCCGGGCTCGAGCCCGAGTGGGTGGAGGCCGCAGCCTTCGCCTGGCTCGCGCGCGAGCGTCTCGCAGGACGCGCGGGGAACGTCCCCGGAGCCACGGGGGCGGCCGGCCCGCGCGTGCTCGGGGCCGTCTACGCCGGCACGCTCAGATGCTGAAGGACGAGCCGCAGCCGCAGGTCGTGACCGCGTTGGGGTTGTTGATCACGAACTGCGCGCCGTTGAGATCCTCCTTGTAGTCGATCTCGGCACCGGCCAGGTACTGGTAGCTCATCGGGTCGATGACCAGCGTGACGCCGTGCGCCTCGATCGTGGTGTCGTCCTCGTTGACGTGCTCGTCGAAGGTGAAGCCGTACTGGAAGCCGGCGCAGCCGCCGCCCGAGACGAACACGCGCAGCTTGAGCTGCGGGTTGCCCTCCTCGGCGAGCAGCTCCTTGACCTTGCGCGCCGCCGACTCGCTGACGCGGATGGCGGGCGGCGCGGCCTGGGCACCGGACGCGGCCGGCTGCTGAGTGTGGGTGCTCTCGCTCATGGTCCTCCCGTGGGAGCCGTCGTCGGCGCAGGCCCGGGACGGGCCCGCCGGATCCTGCGATCACGCTACGATAACCGAGCGCGGCGGTCAACTATTCGCCGCCGCCGGGCCCCGCCCCGGCCGGCGCCGCCCGCGGCTCCACGGCCGGGGCCGCCGGCTCGCTCCCGGCCTGGGCGCGCGTCAGGTGCACGAGGCTGCCGTTGACCTCGGCGCCGATCGCCATCTCGATCAGGTTGTAGTGCACGTCGCCGGTGACGCGGGCCTTGGAGGCGAGCTCCACGCGCTCGCTCGCGTGCACGTCGCCCACCACGGTGCCGTTGAGCACCACCTGCGGCACGCGCACCTCGCCCTCGATGTGCCCGTGCTCGGAGAGGATCAGCACCGAGCGCCCCTCGCCCTCGGCGATGACGTTGCCGCGCACGCGTCCGTCCACGTGCAGCCCGCCGCTGAAGCGGAGGTCACCGTGGATCTCGGTGTTGGGCCCGATCAGGGTCTCGATCCGCGCCGTGCGCTGGCGCCTGCTGCCCCGCCACATCGGCTGCCTCCTCCGTCAGCTCGGACCAGCTCCAGGTCCGCTCCAGCACCGCCTCCTTCGTCCCCCGCGGGCTGACCCGCAGCACGAGCCGCCGGGGCACGAAGCCCTCGGGCAGACGCAGGGTCCCTTCGAGGTACTGGAAGTACCGGAAGCGGAACGGGACCTGCGCCTCGCCCTCCGCCGCGAGCTCCGCGAGCGCGAGCCGCGCCGGCGCGCCGCCGCGCTCGCCCTCCACCACCAAGTCTACAACACCGCGCGCGAGCCGCCGCCGGCGCGGCGACTGCGCCAGCACCAGCTTGTAGCGCCACTCGCGCGGCCCGCCGCCCGGCTCGAGCGCGAAGCTCTGCACGCGCAGCCCGCGGCGGCCGTCGCGCGGGCCGACCACGCGCTCGTAGAAGGCGAGCGTCTCGCGCAGCCGGCCGTTCTCCGCCTGCAGCCCGTCCACGAGGGCCTGCAGGCGCTCGTGGGCGGCGCGGTCGACGGCGCGCTCGCGCTCGACCTGGGCGAGCCGCACGCGCAGCGCGTCGCGCTCGCCGCGCAGGCGCTCGATCTCGGCCTCCAGCGTCAGGCGCTCGGCCTCGGCCGCGCGCCGGTCGTAGCCGCCGCGCGCGCGCCCGTAGTCGAAGGCGCCCCAGACCAGGGCCACCGCCAGCGCCGCGACCCCCAGCGCGCCCGCCCAGCGCAGCCATGGCCGGTGCGGGCGGATGGCGAGCGGCTCCAGGCGCCGGCTCATGGCCGAGGATGCGCCGGCGCGGGCGGGCTTTCCGTGCGCGCCGTCACGGCAGCAAAGCCGGGCCCTCCAGCCCCAGGGTCTCGGGCAGGCCGAGCATGAGGTTCATGTTCTGCACCGCCTGCCCGGCGGCGCCCTTGACGAGGTTGTCGATCACGGAGAGCACCACGGCACGCTCGCCGCCCGCGGGCCGGTGCACGGCGATGCGGCACACATTGGCCCCGCGCGCGCTGCGCGTCTCGGGGTGCGCGCCCGCGGGCATCACGTCGACGAAGGGCTCGCCGGCGTAGCGCGCCTCGTAGAGGCGCTGGAGGTCGGCGGCGGGGTCGCGCAGCTCGGCGTAGAGCGTGGCGTGGATGCCACGCACCATCGGCATGAGGTGCGGCACGAAGGTGAGCCCCACCGGCTCCTCGGCGAAGCGCGCCAGCGTCTGCACGATCTCCGGGTGGTGGCGGTGGCCCGGGACGGCGTAGGCGCGCACGCTGTCTGCGGCCTCGGCCAGCAGCAGGTCCTCGCGCGCGCGCCGGCCGGCGCCGCTCGCCCCGGACTTGGCGTCGGCGACGAGGCGCGCGGCGTCGGCGAGGCCCGCCTCGAGCAGCGGCACCAGCCCGAGCGTCACCGCCGTGGGGTAGCAGCCGGGGTTCGCCACCAGGCGCGCGCCGCGGATCTCCTCGCGGAAGAGCTCCGGCAGCCCGTAGGCGGCCTCGGCCAGGAGCTCCGGGCAGGCGTGGGGCTCGCCGTACCAGCGGGCCCACTCCTCGGGGTCCTTGAGGCGGAAGTCGGCGGCGAGGTCCACCACGCGCACCCCGGCCTCGAGCAGCGCCGGCGCCTGGCGCATGGCGGTGCCGTTGGGCGTGGCGAAGAAGACGAGGTCGACGTCGGCGAGCGGCGCCTCCTCGGGCGCCACGTAGGCGAGGTCCACGTGGCCGCGCAGGCTGGGGAAGACGTCGGCCACCGCCCGGCCGGCGGCCTGGCGCGAGGTCACGCAGGCGACCTCCACCTGCGGGTGCCGCACCAGCAGGCGCAGCAGCTCCGCGCCCGTGTAGCCCGTGCCACCGACGATCGCGACCCTGTGCAAGATCCCCTCCCCAAGCCGCGGCGGCTGCGCGCCGGTCGGAGGCGAATGATACCCGAGGCCGCGCGCCGCCGGCGTTTGACAGCAACCCGCCCTTCCTGTAAGGAATCCCGTGGGCGTGCCGGCCGCGCCGGCCGCGCCGGCCGGGGGACGGAGGAGGCCATGCGAAGCATCGGGCGGGATCCCGCCCTCCCGCTATGGGCCAGCGTGCGCGGGCGCCTGCTGCGCACCGAACCCGCTGCCCGCACGCGCCTGGCGCGCCACCTCCCGACGCTCTCCACCTACGCGATGGCGCTCACCCGCGACCGCGAGCGCGCCCAGGACCTGGTCCAGGCGAGCGCCCTGCGCGCGCTGCGGGCGGCGCGGGTCCCGGACAGCGATTCGGCCTTTCGCGTCTGGCTCCTTCGCATCTGCCGCAACCTGCACATCGATGAGCTGCGCCGCATGCGGCTCGAGCCGGAGCCGTGCGCCGACCCCGACGAGGCCTCGCAGCCGCCGCCCGACCCGGCGGCCCTCCAGGACCGGGTCGCCGACGTGCTGTCGGTGCACCAGGCGCTCGCGCGCCTGCCGGTCCACCACCGCGAGGTGATCGTGCTGGTCGACCTCGTCGGCTTCTCCTACCGCGAGGCGGGCGAGGCGCTCGGCGTGCCCCCGGGCACGGTGATGAGCCGGCTGAGCCGCGCGCGGGCGGCCCTGCTGCGGCTGCTGCAGGACCCCGCAGCCGCAGGGCCGGAGGCCGGGGGATGAGCGACGAGCACGGACACGAGCGTCTCCCGACGGAGTGGGAGCGCCTCAACGCCTACCTCGACGGCGAGCTCGACGCTGAGGAGGCGCGCGAGGTTGCGGCACGGCTTGCCGCGGATCCCGAATACGCGGCGCTCGCGCGCGTGGTGGACGGGCTGCGGGCGAGCCTGCGCGCGACGCCCGCCCCGCCCGTGGCGCCCGCGCCCGGACCCCGCACGGGCGCCCTCCCGCGCGCCCTCGCCCGGGCGGCCTGCCTGCTGGCGGCGGCCCTCGTCGCCGGCAGCGTCGCGAAGGGCCTGGCGCGTGTACCCGGGCACGGGGCCCAGACCCTGCTGGCGCTGGGCCTCGAGACCCACGTGCGCTGGCTCGCCGCGGACCGCCGGGCGCCGACGATGCGCCTCCCCGCGGCGGCCGAAGGGCCGCATCTGCCGGATCTCTCGCGCGCGGGCCTGCGTCTCGCGGTCCTGGAGCGCGTGGCCGCACCCGGGGGCGCGGCGCTCCACGCGGGCTACCGCGGCCCGCACGGCTGCCGGGTCAGCCTGCTCGTCCTCCCAGCGGGCGCGGCGCGGCTCGCCGCCCCGGGCCGCGCCGCGCCGCGGCGCTTCCGCGTCCGCGGCACCGAGGCCTACGCCTGGCGCGCGGGCGGCCACACCTACCTGCTCCTCAGCGCCGGCATGGACCGGCGGCGCCTCGCAGGGCTCGCCCGGCTCGTCGCCGCCGCCACCCGCGCCCGGCGCCACCTCGACGAGCGGGGCGCGGCCGTGATGGCCGCGCTGCGCGCCCACACCAGGCCCTGCGCGCGCACCTGATCCCGCCCGCCGCGCCCCCGCGGCGCGGATGGAATAGACC
>WGBS01000236.1 GCA_015494165.1 Gammaproteobacteria bacterium
GTCGAGACCCCGCAGCCGGTGCGGCGCAAGGCGAGCGGCGAGATCGACTACGCGGCCCTCGAGCGCCCCGCGGTCGAGCGCCGCGAGCGCGCCGCGGCGGCCGTGGGCGGCGGCGCGGCCGAGCCCGTCGCGCCCGCGCCGGCCTACGACGAGAAGGACCTCGAGTACCTCGAGATCCCGGCCTTCCTGCGCCGCCAGGCCGACTGAGCGCTGGCCGCCGCGCCGGCGCAGGCGGGCGGCCGGCGGCCGGCGCGCGCAGGCGCACGCCGCAAAGGGGCGGCCGATCAGGCGCTTGCTGGCGCGGCCGCGGGCAGCTTCCGCTTTTGCCCGGTGGCGGCCGTGTGCTAGTATCGCCGCAGTTTTCGCGCGGAAAGGCCCGGGGACGGGGCTGCGGCAGGGGGACGAGACAGAATAATGATAAGGCAGCGTACGCTGAAGAACGTCATCCGGGCCACCGGGGTCGGTCTCCACACGGGCGAGAAGGTCTACCTCACGCTGCGGCCGGCGGCGCCGGACACGGGCATCGTCTTCCGCCGCGTCGACCTCGACCCGCCGGTCGACATCGCCGCCCGCCCCGAGAACGTCGGCGACACGCAGCTCTCGACCACCCTGGTGCGCGACGGCGTGCGCATCTCCACCGTCGAGCACCTGCTCTCGGCCATGGCGGGCCTCGGCATCGACAACGCCTACGTCGACCTCAGCGCCCCCGAGGTGCCGATCATGGACGGCAGCGCCGGGCCCTTCGTGTTCCTGATCCAGTCGGCCGGCATCGAGGAGCAGAACGCGCCCAAGCGCTTCATCCGCATCCGCGAGCGCGTGGAGGTGCGCGACGGCGACAAGTGGGCGCGCTTCGAGCCCTTCGACGGCTTCAAGGTCGCCTTCAGCATCGACTTCGACCACCCGGTCTTCCGGCGCCATACCCAGCACGCCGAGATCGACTTCTCCATGACCTCCTTCGTCAAGGAGGTCAGCCGCGCGCGCACCTTCGGCTTCATGCGCGACATCGAGCGCCTGCGCGCCCACAACCTCGCGCTCGGCGGGAGCCTCGACAATGCCGTGGTGGTGGACGACTACCGGGTGCTGAACGAGGAGGGGCTGCGCTACGAGGACGAGTTCGTCAAGCACAAGATCCTCGACGCCATCGGCGACCTCTACCTCCTCGGGCGCAGCCTGGTGGGGGCCTTCTGCGGCCACAAGTCGGGCCACGCGCTCAACAACCGCCTGCTGCGCGAGCTGCTCGCCCGGCGCGACGCCTGGGAGGAGATCACCTTCGAGGACGGCGCCGAGGCGCCGGCCTCGTATCTGCAGCTCGTCGGCGGAACCGCGGGCGCGGGCTGAGACGGCGCGCCGCCGGTCGCCGCTCAGGCGCCGCCCGCGCCGTTTTTTGAACCCCGTCGCGCCAGCCGGCACAGCGCCGCCCTAAGATCGGGGTCGCTGACGCCGCGGGCGGCGCCGAGCAGGGCCTCGCGCGCGGCGGGCGGCAGCGGCGGGCGCCCCCGCCGGGGGGCGTCGGGCGGAGGCGGCACGACGCGCACCCGCGTGCGCGTGAGCCGCAGGCCGAAGCGCCGCCCGAGGTGGGCGGCGAGCCCGCGGGCATGGAAGCGCGCGCGGGCGGCCCAGGCCGGGCCGTCCGCGAGGAGCACGAGCGTGCCCTCGCGCACGTCGGCGACACGGACGTGGGCGGCCAGCGGCAGCCCGAGGTGCGCCGCGGCCTCGCGCTGCAGGGCCTCGAGGCGGCGGGCGCGCCGCACCAGGCGCTCGAGCCCGCCGCCGAGGAGGCCCGCCGCGCGGCGCCAGTGGGTGGGGGTGGTGTCGCGGGACACCGCTCGCGGTCCTTGTCGAGGGGACACGAGGCCAGCATAGCAGATGGAAGCTCTGAAAAATCCGATTTTTCAGAGCTTCCCCGCGGCCAGGGACGGCCGCGGGACGGCCCATGCACACGGAAGTGCATGGCAGGTACAGGAAGCAATCAAAATGGTCGCGAAGCACCTTAGTGCTGATCAATCCGCGTAGCGGATTGATCAGAGGCTCCAGATGAACCTGATCCTGCTGACAAAGCGCCACGGCCCGCGCGCGAGCCTGGACCTCGCGCAGCCGCGCGTGTGGCTGGCGGCCGCGGCCGTGCTGGCGGCCGTGGCGGGCGCGCTTCTCTACGGCGGCTACCGCCTGGGGCTCGCGCGCGCCGGCACCGTGCCGGCGGCGGTGGCCGAGCGCTGGGCCGAGCGCCTCGCCGAGCAGGACCGCGCCCTCGAGACCCTGCGCGCGCGCACCCGCGCCGAGCTCGACGCCCTGGCGCTGCGCCTCGGGCGCATGCAGGCCCACGTCATGCGCCTCGACGCCCTCGGCCGGCGCCTGACGGAGATGGCCGAGCTCGACCGCGGCGAGTTCGACTTCAGCCGGCCGCCCGCCCAGGGCGGCCCCGCCGCGGCGACGGCCGAGGAGGGCGAGGCCGCGCCCGAGCTCCTCGCCGCCCTGGACCGGCTGGCGCGCCAGATCGAGGACCGCGAGCGCCAGCTCGCCGTGCTCGAGGAGCTCCTGCTGGAGCGGCGCCTGCGGCGGGAGACCTCGCCGGCGGGCCGTCCGGTGCGCCGCGGCTGGCTCTCCTCGTACTACGGGCGCCGCACCGACCCCTTCACGGGCAAGCGCGAGTTCCACCCCGGGGTGGACTTCGCCGGCCGGCTGGGCTCGCCGGTTGTGGCGGTGGCGGGCGGCATCGTGACCTGGTCCGGGGAGCGCTACGGCTACGGCCTCATGGTCGAGATCGATCACGGCGACGGCTACGTCACGCGCTACGCCCACAACCTGCGCAACCTGGTGCGCGTCGGCGACCGCGTGCAGAAGGGCCAGACCATCGCCCTCATGGGCAGCAGCGGCCGCTCGACCGGGCCCCACGTCCACTTCGAGGTCCGCTACCGCGGCCGCGTGGTCAACCCCCTCCGTTACATCCGCACCGCGCGGCGCTGAGGCGCACGCGACCCCGCGCCCGCCCCTGCCGGGGGGGCGGGAACTTGGGCTATCATTCCGAATCTTATAGACCGGCCAGGGAAATCCATGCTCCACAAGGTCGTCAGGAAGGTCTTCGGCAGCCGCAACGAGCGGCTGCTCAAGCGCTACGGCAAGGTCGTCGAGCGCATCAACGCGCTCGAGGGCGAGGTGCAGGCGCTCTCGGACGAGGCCCTGCGCACCAAGACCGACGAGTTCCGCGAGCGGCTCGAGAAAGGCGAGACCCTCGACCAGCTCCTGCCCGAGGCCTTCGCCGTCGTGCGCGAGGCGGCGCGCCGCACCCTCGGCATGCGCCACTTCGACGTGCAGCTCATCGGCGGCATGGTGCTGCACGACGGCAAGATCGCCGAGATGCGCACCGGCGAGGGCAAGACCCTGGTGGCGACGCTCGCGGCCTATCTCAACGCCCTGCCGGGCAAGGGCGTGCACGTCGTCACCGTCAACGACTACCTGGCCCGCCGCGACGCGCGCTGGATGGGCCCGGTCTACCGCGCCCTCGGCCTCAGCGTGGGCGTGATCAACTCCTCGGGCGGGCTCGGCCCCGACAGCGCCTCCTACCTCTACGACCCGGAGCACCGCGCCGAGGACGAGAGCTTCCGTGCGCTCAGGCCCGTGACGCGGCGCGAGGCCTATGCCGCCGACATCACCTACGGCACCAACAACGAGTTCGGCTTCGACTACCTGCGCGACAACATGGCCTACTCCCTCGAGGAGAAGGTCCAGCGCGGGCTGCACTACGCCATCGTCGACGAGGTGGACTCCATCCTCATCGACGAGGCGCGCACGCCGCTCATCATCTCCGGGCCGGCCGAGGACGACCCGGAGCTCTATGTGCGCATCGACAAGATCGTGCCGCACCTCAGGCGCGCGGAGAGCGAGGAGGGCGAGGGCGACTACACCGTCGACGAGAAGCTCAAGCAGGTCTACCTCACCGAGACCGGGCACCAGAAGGTCGAGGAGCTGCTGACCGAGGCGGGGCTCCTGCCCGAGGGCGAGAGCCTCTACGACCCGCGCCACATCCAGCTCCTGCACCACCTCAACGCGGCGCTGCGCGCGCACGCGCTCTACCAGCGCGACGTGCACTACATCGTGCGCAACGGCGAGGTGGTGATCGTCGACGAGTTCACGGGCCGCACCATGCCCGGGCGGCGCTGGTCCGAGGGCCTGCACCAGGCGATCGAGGCCAAGGAGGGGGTGCCGGTGCAGCGCGAGAACCAGACGCTCGCCTCCATCACCTTCCAGAACTACTTCCGCCAGTACGAGAAGCTGGCGGGCATGACGGGCACGGCCGACACCGAGGCCTACGAGTTCCAGCAGATCTACGGCCTCGAGGTGGTGGTCATCCCCACGCACAAGCCGATGATCCGACAGGACCTGCCGGATCTCGTCTTCCTCACGCAGCGCGAGAAGTTCGACGCCATCATCGAGGACATCCGCGAGCGCCACGCCAAGGGGCAGCCGGTGCTGGTGGGCACCACCTCGATCGAGGCCTCCGAGCACTTGTCAAAGCTGCTGCGCAAGGCGGGCATCCCGCACCAGGTGCTCAACGCCAAGTACCACGAGAAGGAGGCGCAGATCGTGGCCCAGGCGGGGCGCCCCGGGGCGGTGACCATCGCCACCAACATGGCCGGCCGCGGCACCGACATCGTCCTCGGCGGCAATCCGGACGCCGAGATCGCGGCCCTTGAGGACCCGAGCGAGGAGCAGGTCGCGCGCATCCGCGAGGACTGGCGGCGGCGCCACGACCAGGTGGTCGAGCTCGGCGGCCTGCACATCATCGGCACCGAGCGCCACGAGTCGCGGCGCATCGACAACCAGCTCCGCGGGCGCGCCGGGCGCCAGGGCGACCCGGGCTCGAGCCGCTTCTACCTCTCGCTCGAGGACAGCCTGATGCGCATCTTCGCCTCCGACCGCGTCGCGGGGCTGATGCAGAAGCTCGGCATGCAGGAGGGCGAGGCCATCGAGCACCCGTGGGTGACGAAGGCGATCGAGAGCGCGCAGCGCAAGGTCGAGGCGCACAACTTCGACATGCGCAAGCATCTGCTCGAGTACGACGACGTCGCCAACGACCAGCGCAAGGTGGTCTACGC
Source organism: Gammaproteobacteria bacterium (assembly GCA_015494165.1). Classification (GTDB taxonomy): domain Bacteria; phylum Pseudomonadota; class Gammaproteobacteria; order S144-34; family S144-34; genus S144-34. The sequence goes on from WGBS01000236.1 coordinate 5,094, forward strand.
GCAGCGCGACGAGCTGCTCGCCGCCGACGACATCTCGGAGACCATCCGCGAGATGCGCCGCGACGTGGTCGAGGCGATGGTGAGCACCTACATCCCGCCGGACAGCATCGAGGAGCAGTGGGACGTGGCCGGGCTCGAGGAGGCGCTCGAGCGCGAGTTCGGCGAGCGCCTGCCGCTGCGCCGGTGGCTGGAGGAGGATCCCGAGCTCGACGAGCAGGCCCTGCGCCGCCGCGTCCTCGAGGCGCTCGAGGAGGCCTACGCGCGCAAGGAGGCCGAGATCGGCAGCGAGGCCATGCGCCACCTCGAGAAGGCGGTGATGCTGCAGGTCCTCGACCACCACTGGCGCGAGCACCTCGCCAACATGGACTATCTGCGCCAGGGCATCCACCTGCGCGGCTACGCCCAGCGCGACCCCAAGCAGGAGTTCAAGCGCGAGGCCTTCGCGCTGTTCGCCGACATGCTCGAGCAGGTCAAGCAGGACGTCGTGGGGCTGCTCGCGCGCGTGCAGGTGCGCGCCGAGGAGGACGTGGCCGCGATGGAGCAGCCGCGGCGCCCGGCCGCCATGGAGTACCGCCACGCCGAGGCCTCGGCCATGGCCGAGGCGGCGCCGGCGGCGGCCGCGGCCGGCGGGGGCGTGGCGGCCGCGGCCGCCGTCCCCGAGGCGCCGCCTGCGCCCTTCGTGCGCCAGGGGCGCAAGATCGGCCGCAACGAGCCCTGCCCCTGCGGCTCGGGCAAGAAGTACAAGCGCTGCTGCGGCCGGCTCGCCTGACGGCCCGGCGGGCCGCGGACGCCGGCCGCGCCTCGCGCACGCACCGTTCGCCGCTCCGCCCGCCCGCGGTGAAGGCGCAAGCTACGAGGGGACGCCATGGCTGAAGCTTTCCTGCCGGTGGCGGGCGTTCGGCTGGCGGCGGCCGCCGCCGGCATCCGCTACGAGGGACGCGACGACCTCGCCCTGATCGAGCTCGCTCCGGGCAGCCGCGTGGCGGCGGTCTTCACCCGCAACGCCTTCCGCGCCGCCCCCGTGGAGGTCGCCGCGCGCCACCTGCGCGCGGGCGCGCCGCGCTGGCTGCTCGTCAACGCGGGCAACGCCAACGCCGGCACCGGCCGGGCGGGCGTCGAGGCGGCCGAGGCCTGCTGCCGCGCCCTCGCGGCGCACGTGGGCGCGGAGCCGGAACGGGTGCTCCCCTTCTCCACGGGCGTCATCGGCGAGCCGCTGCCGGTGGAGCGGATCGAGGCGGCGCTGCCGCGGCTGCTCGAGGGGCTGCGCCCCGACGGCTGGGAGGCGGCCGCGCGCGCCATCATGACCACCGACACGGTCCCGAAGCTCGCCTCGCGCCGCGTCGCGCTCAGCGGCGGCGAGGCGGTGGTCACCGGCATGGCCAAGGGCGCCGGCATGATCCGCCCCGACATGGCGACCATGCTCGCCTTCGTCGCCACGGACGCCGGCGTGGAGGCGGCGGTGCTCGACGCCATGCTGCGCCGCGCCGTGGCGCGCAGCTTCAACCGCATCACGGTGGACGGCGACACCTCCACCAACGACGCCTGCGTGCTCATGGCCACGGGCCAGGGCCCGGAGGCGGCGCGCGCGCGCGACCGCGAGGCGCTCGAGGGCGCGGTGGCGGAGGTGTGCGAGGCGCTCGCGCGCGCCATCGTGCGCGACGGCGAGGGCGCCACGCGCCTCGTCACGGTCGAGGTCGCGGGCGGGCGCAGCGAGGCCGAGTGCCTGCAGGTGGCCTGGACGGTGGCCGAGTCGCCCCTGGTCAAGACCGCGCTGCACGCCGCCGACCCCAACTGGGGCCGCATCCTCGCCGCCGTGGGCCGCGCCGGGCTCGAGGGACTCGACGTGGATCGGGTGCGCATCCTGGTGGGCGACGTGGTGGTGGCCGAGGGCGGCGCGCGCGCGCCGGGCTACGAGGAGGCCGCCGCGGCGCGCGCCATGGACCGGCCGGAGGTGCGGCTGCGCATCGAGCTCGGGCGCGGCACCGCCGCCGCGCGCGTCTGGACCTGCGACCTATCCTGCGAATACGTGCGCATCAACGCCGAGTACCGCACCTGACCGCCATGAGCGCCGTTCCCTTCGTGCACGTGGTCGCCGGCGTGCTGCGCGACGCGGCCGGGCGCGTGCTGCTCGCGCGGCGCCCGGCGGGCAGGCACCTCGCGGGGGCGTGGGAGTTCCCGGGCGGCAAGCTCGAGCGCGGCGAGGCGCCGGCCGCGGGCCTCGCGCGCGAGCTGCGCGAGGAGCTCGGCGTCGCGGTCGAGGCCGCCGAGCCGCTCATCCGCGTGCGCCACCGCTACCGCGAGCGCGAGGTGCTGCTCGACGTCTGGGAGGTCGCGTCCTGGCGCGGCGAGCCGCGCGGGCTCGAGGGCCAGCCGCTGCGCTGGGTGGAGGCCGGCGCGCTCGGCGACGAGGACCTGCCCCCTGCCGACCGCCCGGTGGTGCGGGCGCTTTCCCTGCCGCCGCTCGTGCTGGTCACGCCCGAGCCCGGCGGCGACCCGCACGCCTTCCTCGCCCGGCTGCAGGGTGCGCTCGCGCGCGAGCCCCGCGTGGGCCTGGTGCAGCTCCGTGCCAAGGGGCTCGCGCCGCCCGCACTGGCCGCGCTCGCGCGCGAGGCCGTGGCGCTGTGCCGCGCGCACGGCGTGCGCCTGGTGGTGAACGCCGCGCCGGAGCTCGCGCTGGAGGCCGGCGCGGACGGTGTCCACCTGTCCGAGGCGCGCGCGCGGGCGCTCGCGGCGCGGCCGCTCCCCGAGGGGCTTCTCGTCGGCGTCTCGTGCCACGACGCCGCGGGGCTGCGGCACGCGGTGGCGCTGGATGCCGACTACGCCTTCCTCTCGCCGGTGCGGCCCACGGCCTCCCATCCGGAGGCCGCGCCCCTTGGCTGGGAAGCCTTCGAGCGGCTCGTCGCCGGCCTGCCGCTGCCGGTCTACGCCCTCGGCGGGCTGGGCCCGGCGGACCTCGCGCGGGCGCGCGCGGCCGGCGCGCGGGGCGTGGCCGCCGTCCGCGCCCTCTGGGAGGGGACATGAGGCGTCCCCGGCCGGAGGCGCTCGCCGGGCTCGCCTTCGCGGCCGCCAGCAC
>WGBS01000237.1 GCA_015494165.1 Gammaproteobacteria bacterium
CTTCGCGCCGCCCACCTCCACCCGCGCGGACCGGACGCCACCCGTGACCTCGCGTGCGAGCGCGGCCGCGTCCAGCAGGCCGAGGAACCCTGCGACCGCCAGGCCGGGCAGGTCGCGCTGCAGGCCGCTGAGAATGACGTCGACGGTGTCGAGCGTGAGGCCCACGGCGGGGATCTGGCCCGCGGTGAGCCCGAGCATGCTCATGGCGAAGGCGTCCATGTCGACCAGGCTCACCGTCTCGTCCACGGGGATCACCAGCCCTTCCACCCACGCCCGGTAGGTGACGCGCTCGCGCAGCCGCCGCCGCTCCCACCGGCAGCAGCGGCAGCGCTCGCCGGGCAGCGTCGCGATGAGCTGGTCCGGCCCCGCGGGGCGCTCCACCACGAGCGTGACCGCCGTGCGCACCCGCCAGCGCTTGAGCTTCTCCAGGCCGCCCGCGGCGGCGCGCGCGCGGTAGAGGCGGCCGGGGTCCACCGCACGGCGCACGCGCCACTCGACGTAGGCCTGCGCGGCGCTGCCGCCCCAGCGCGTTCGGCGGAAGCGCTGCCAGGCCGCCAGCGGCGACTCGCGCGCGGCCGCGCCCAGCCGCGGCGGAGGAAGCTCCGCGCACCGCGGCTCGAGCTCCCGGGGGTCCCTTTCGCGCAGGCGCATCGGCCGGCACAGGGCGGTGCAGCGCCGCGCCGCCCGGCAGCGGCAGGCGCCGCGCGCCTCGCGCTGCAGCTCGCTCAGCGTGCGGTCGATGCGGGCGCTCTCGGCCTGGCGCCGCACGAGCGCGCCCTTGACCCGCCGCCACTCCTGTGCAAGGGCCCGTGCGCGCTCGATCTCGCCCGCGCGGCGCGCGGCCCGCCACCGGTCGTGGAGGCGGTTGGCGCGCACCGCGAGATCGGCCGCCTCCTCGCTCAGCCTGCGCGCACGGCGCTCCTCGGCGCAGTAGCGGCTGTCGCGGATGCAGGCGGCGTAGGCCGTGCGGCGGCAGTCGCGGCAGCTCGCAGGCGCCGACGCGGCCGTGGCGAGCGCGCCGAGGGCGCCGCCGCACTGCCCGCTGCCCGTGGTCGTGCGGGGCACCTTCACCGGGTGCGGCAGCTCGGGCGGCGGGGCCGGGCGCGGCGCGCTCCAGGGCTGCACCACGCGGCCGGGGCCGGGGGCGGGCGAAGGTGCGGGCCCCCCTGCGCCCGGTACAGGCCCCGGGCCCGGGCCGCCGCCCGCCCCGGGCAGGGCGTTCGCACCGGGCGCCACGGCAACAGGACGCGGCCGGGAAGCCTCGGCCGGCGGCGCCGCGGCGGGCGCGGCCGCCGCACGGCAGTGGTCCTCGGTCTCGCCCTCGCCGAGCGCGCCGCGGCCCGTGTATTCCGTCAGTGGGTGATCCGTGAGGGTGACGCGCACGCAGCCGCCGGGCGCGACCCGGACCGGCAGGCGCAGCACCCGCCGGTCGCCGTCGGCGAGCTCCACGCGCCGGTTGCGCACCACCCAGTCGCGCGGGGCGTCCCACAGCCCGTGGCCGGGTGGGCAGCCCGCGGCCGCGTCGTCGTCACGGTCGAGGTTCTGGAGCACGTTGAGGTACGCGGGCCCCGTCCAGCCGCGGCTCGTCACCGTGACCTCGAGCTCCTCCGGAAGGATTCGGACGCCGTCGTCGGAGGGATCGCCCGTGCCGTCGAGCCGCGCCTCGGGCTCGAGGTCCACGCGGTCGCCGAGCAGCAGCTTCCCGGAGGCGCGGTGCCGCGCCCCGTCGCTCGCGCGCAGCGTCGGATAGCCGCAGCGCGCCGAGGGGTCCGTGGCGCGCGCGTCGGGCAGGTCGCCGAAGTCGAGCGGCTTCCCGTCCTCCCCGGGCGAAAGCGCCACCATGCGGGGCGTCGGCAGCTCGCCCACGTCCGCGGTCCGGCCCGCCAGGAAGGCCCGCGCCGCGCGGCGCGCCGCCTCCGCGAGGCGTCCGGCCTCGTCCGGCGCGAGGCAGCCGTGGGCCACGGCGGCGCCCTCGGCCCGCAGGCGCGCGCCCGGGCGCTGGGGC
>WGBS01000238.1 GCA_015494165.1 Gammaproteobacteria bacterium
CCCGCCCTCCGCCACCACCGATGGGGGCTCCGCCGCGGACGGCCCCCACGGGGCGCTCTCCAGGGCCATGAGCCCCCTCTTCGCGGCCTGCATGGCGCGCAGCCGCGAGCGGTGCCACCGGGCCCGCTTGGGATCGCGCAGGCGGAGCGGATTCAGCGCCGGCGTCCGCTCGCGCGACGCCTGCGGCGGAAGCGGGTCCCAGCGAAGCCGCACCCGCCCCGCTTCGCGCGCGATCGCGACGCTGAGCCGGCCGCACCAGCCGCGCAGCGCCTCGTCCGGCGCCGGAAGGCCGAACAGCGCGGCCTGGAGGTCCAGCACCGCCTCGCGGCAGGCACCGCAGCCGCGCACGTGGCGGGCCACCGCCTCCGCGGCGGCCCCCTCCAGCCGACCCTCCGCCCAGGCCGCGAGCCGCTCGGCGTCGGGGTGCGCCCTCCCGCGTGCAGCCTCGCCTTCCCCGCGCGGCGGGGCGAGGAGCGCCTCCAGCAGGGCGTCGGCCGCCCCCGCCAGGCGGCGGCGCTGCCGCTCGCCAAACTTGTTTCGCATGATCATCGGCGCATGCCGCTCACCACGACGGCGTCTCCGGCAGGTCCGGGTCGAAGTCGGACCAGGACGCGGGCGCCCGCAGGCGGAGGCCGCCGCAGCCTTCGAGCAGGGCCTCCTGCAGGCGCCGGCGGGCGCGATGGATGGCGACGTTGACCGCGTTGCGCTCCATGCCCTCGGCGGCGGCGATCTCGGCGGGGTCGCGGTCCTCCCAATAGCGCGCCCGCAGCAGCCGCACGTCCCGCTCGGAAAGCAGCTTCAGGCAGGCCTCCAGGAGCCTGCGGAGCTCCGCTTGCCAGCACTCGCGGACGACGTCCGCGTGCGGGTCGGGCCAGTCGGCGTGCGCGTCGTCCCCCTCCGGGTCGTCGATCGGCACCACCCAGGAGGTCCAGCGCCGCTCGCGGCGCAGCCGGTCCCACATGCGGTTGCGGCAGGACATGCACAGGAAGGCGAGGAGGCCCGCCTCGCCCCGCCACTTGCGCAGCAGCGCCCATCCGTCGGCCTGCACGTGCGTCCATGCCTCCTGCACGAGATCGTCGGCGAGGGCCTCGTCCTGCGGGCAGAGCTGGCGGGCGAACCGGCAGAGCAGCGGCCACAGGCGGCCGGCCAGCGCCTCGATGGCGCGCCGGTCGCCCGCGAGCACCCTTGTGACCAGCTCCGCATCGTCCATCCGCTTCGCTCTGCCTCCCGCACGACACCCGACGGCCCGCCGGGCCGCCACGAGCCATGAGACGATCCCGCGCCCGCCGCGCTTACAGGCGGGGCGCAGGGCCAGCGCGGCCCGGGACGCCGGACGACGGCCGGCCCGGCGGACCACACGGCGGCGCCCGGCCGTCAGCCGGCTCCGCACCGGGACCGCGCCAGCTCCAGGCTACGGGAGGCAGCGGCTCAGATCGTGAGCCTCTGGCGGGAGCCGGATCCGGCCTCGGGCGCCCGCCGGCGCCATGGGCCGATGGCCTCCGCCCGGCGACGGGCTGGATCGGACGCGGCATGCCTGATAGGCCTTTGGCGATGGCCACACGCCCGGCCAACCCGAACGGCGCACCGCAGGGAACGCGCTTCCCCACGGAGCCCTTCCCCACCTGGCGCGGTGCGCACGGTTCCCACGCTTGTGCCGGGCCGCCCGGCCCGTGTGCCGCCGGCCGCTCCACGGGGAATGCCGTGCTCCGGGCCGGGCCCGGCCACACCCGCCACTTTCGCCGCAAAGCGACATGGATCGTCGCACCCCAATGCGACCATGGGCCGTCCCGCAGGGGCCCGGGGACTGCATCCAGGAGGGTGAGACGACCTCGCCGACCGTTCCTGCAGCACACGCGCAGCGCCACCGTATCGGGAGAGCGACCACCATGCCGAACAGCAAGAACACCGAGCCCGTCCGCCGGCGGGTGCTGATCCTCAAGTACCTAGGAGAGGCACGGCGACCCCTCACCGCGCGCGAGATCCACGCCCGTCTCGCCGACGAGCGCGTCCCCATCCACGTCACGCTGCGGACCGTCGAGCGCGATCTCCTAGCGCTCGAGCACGATTTCCACCTAAAGGTGGACGAAGCACGCAAGCCCCACACTTGGTCGTATCCACGCAAACAGCGGCTGGAGCTGCCCGCACCCAGGGAGGAGGAGGCCGCGGCGCGGCTGATCGCAAGCGATGCGCTGGCGGGACGGATGCCCGGCTGGGTGCTCGACCTCCTGGAGCCCATGCTCGGCAGCGCCCGCCGCGCGCTGGAGGAGAGCGGCCTCGGCGACTGGCGCAGCCGCTTCAAGGTGATCGGCCGCGGCCCGCGTCTGATGCCGCCCCACGTCGATCGCGAGGTCTTCCGCACCGCCGTCCGGGCGCTCTCGGAAAGCCGGCGCCTGGAGGCCGACTACCGCGCCCGCGGCGCGGACGGCTGGAAGGTGGAACCAAGTCCACGACAGAGCGGGTGCGTAAGAGTAGGTGTCGCCTTAGCGCGTAAGACTCGGTGTCGTTTGACACCCCCCCGAGGCGTGCGATCGAGCGCGAACCGCGCAACCCGAGCCTGCCCGTCGGATACTGACGGTACTGACGGTAAGGATTAATGGCGGACGCCGATGCGCCATAGTGGACCGATCAGCGTTGCCTTGCTACACTCTGACCAGTCTGGTCAGACTAGGGGCGTGCGATGCGTCATTGGCAAATGCAGGAGGCCAAGGCCAAGCTCTCCGAAGTCATCAAGCATGCCGAGCGCGAAGGCCCCCAGGAGATCACGCTGTACGGCAAGCCGGTGGCGGTCGTCTTGTCGCGCGAACACTACGAGCGGCTGACCGGCACGGGCGAATCGCTGGTGGCCTTCATGCGTCGCTCCCCCCTCTACGGTGTCGAGGAGGTCGATCTTGAGCGGGACAAGAGCTTCACGCGCGAGGTCGCGCTTTGAGCTACCTGATCGACACCAACGTCCTGTCCGAGCTGCGCCGCACGAAACCGAACCCGGGCGTCGTGGCATGGTTCGAGGAACGGCCGGCGACCACCCTGTACATCAGCGTGCTGACCCTTGGAGAGATCCGCAAAGGCATCGAGGCGCTCGGCAAAAGCAAGCGCACGCTCAGGCTGCTGGACTGGCTCGAAACCGATCTGCCGGCATTTTTCGCTGGGAGAATATTGCCCATCGACGAGGCCGTGGCCGATCGCTGGGGCCGCATGCTCGCCGCCGCCGGACGCCCCCTCCCGGCCATCGACAGCCTGCTCGCCGCCACCGCACTGACGCACGGGCTCGCACTGGTCACCCGTAACGTGGATGACTTTCCGTACCCGGATCTCCAAATCATCAATCCTTGGGAAACGGAAGGAATGTAGAGGCTATCTCAAAAATACTTCACCAGGATCGTGACGCACGCGATCTGGGCGAAGCCGAGAAAGTCCTCGCGATGGAGCTCCCGCCGGATCAGAACGCGGCGCTTGTTTCCTATCCATGCAAAGAACCGCCCCACGTCGCCGTGTTCAAGGCATGCCGCGCCTTCGCCGGACACGCTCTCTTGAAAGGCTGCTGTGGAATATCAAGGCGAACCGCTCATGCAGGGCCTGCTTCAGGCCCCACCCTTCGATGCCAGGCACTGGACCGTTCGCGACGTAGAGGCGTCGCTCTTCATGTACGGCTATGCGCCTCCGCAGTAGGGGGCGCGGCGTCAGGTGTCGTCCAGAGGCGGTAGGTCGTCCACGCTGACGCCGAGCGTGGCCGCGATCCGCCGCAGGACCCGCACCGAGCCCTCCCGCCTGCCGGCCTCGATCTGCGAGATGCACGAAGCGCCGACCCCGGCCCGCTCGGCGAGGGCCTCCTGAGAAAGCCCCCGGTGCTCACGCCAGACCCGGAGCGGATGCACCTCGCCACTGAGCAGCCGCTCCACCACCTCGCCGGGGATCAGCTCGTCCTCGCCGGCGGCGAGCTCCGCCGCGGCCTGCTCGGCGGCACGCAGGTCCTCGGCATCCTCGGCGAGCGCCACGAGCCGTCTGTAGTCCTCGTAAGGCACCACGGGATATTCGGGCTTGCCGGTCTTCCGGATGATACGCATAGGCAACATGGTAGGCCCGCGAAGCCGTCAGGCCCAGCAAGGAGGCCGGGAGCGCCCCGACGGCCGGACCGACCAAAAGACCAGGGCCGGGACGGACGACGCAGACGGCAATCCCGCCGCATGGCGCGTTTTCTGATGAACCTGATGCTGGCGGCAGGAGGATGGCCCTGGACGGTCGTTCCCGTCGAGGCACGTGCCGACTACATGAGGTCGCTGGAGGCCGCCAGCGTGCGGCACGATATCCGTCCTTTCACGGACCTCCTCGCCCGGCTGGTGACGGCCTGATCCGTCGGCACCCCGACGTGGCGCAACCTGCCGGGAAGGGGAACCCTCCTTGGACACACCGGCGCGCGAAGCGCATTGCCGCGCAGCGCTCGGTAAAGGGACACCCGGCCGCGCAGCGACGGCGCGCGGCTGTGCGGGCGGATGGTGGGCCGTCCAGGACTCGAACCTGGGACCGACGGATTAAAAGTCCGCTGCTCTACCAGCTGAGCTAACGGCCCCGGAAGGCGCGCCGCCCGGCGCGCGAGGGCGCACCGGGCGGCGGTGTGGGCGATTGCGGGCGCCGGCGCGGCGCTCAGACGGCCTCGAGGCGGCGCATGCCCTTGGGCAGCAGCCTGAGGTCGACGAGCGCCGTCACGAGCGCCTTGGTGAAGGTGGCCTCCTCCTCGTAGACCATCTTGTAGTACTGGACCTTCATGGTCAGGGCGGCGCCGAGGGCGATGGAGCCGAAGGCCAGGCCCGAGCCCACGGCGAGCGTGGAGATGCCCGTCACGCCCTGGCCGATGGTGCAGCCCATGGCGAGCACGCCGCCGATGCCCATGAGCAGGCCGCCGACGACGTGGTTGAGGGCATCGCGCAGGTTCACGAACCACTCGATGCGGAAGCTGCGCGAGACGATCGCCCAAACCAGCGAGCCGACGACGACGCCGGCGGCCGCCGCCATGCCGAAGCTGACCAGGTCTTGGCCGAAGCCCGACAGCGCCCAGTTGTAGAGGTCTCCGCTCGGCGAGACGAAGGTGTAGGACTGGGCCGCGGCGTGCAGCGGCGGCTCGTCCATGAACTCGACCTCCTCGAGCCAGGTGCGCCCCAGCGGGCCGGCGGCCTGCTGGTGCTGGCGCTGCTGGTGTGGGTCTTCCGCTCCGCCGACTTCCGCGGCCGCTTCGACAACATCCTCGGCGGCGGGGTGGTCGGCCTCGCCGTGGTGGGCGGCTGGTACGTGACGGCCGGCCCGCTGGGGCGCACCTGGCTCGAGGAGGTCGAGT
>WGBS01000239.1 GCA_015494165.1 Gammaproteobacteria bacterium
CGGCGAAGGGCCCCGGTCCGGGGCCCTTCGCCTTTCGGGGCCCGTGGACGCCACAGGACATTTGAGCTTGAATGCGTGGTCTACGCGACGTAGACTACGCCTTGTGGGCCTATATCGATCGGGGATCGGGGCATGCATGCCACGAACGTTCGGAATCTCAAGAAGAATCCGTCGCTTGCGCTGAGGCAGGCGGAGGAGGGACCGGTGCTGGTTCTCAAGGGTGACGAGCCCCATGCCCTTATCGTGCGGCTCGACGGCACCCTGCTGGAAGGGGAGGCCTCGGTGCGCCCGGCGCTCGCGGCGGCTCTGTTCAAGGAAGGGTCGTTGTCGCTGGGGGCGGCGGCCCGGGTCAGCGGCATGGCGCTCGCGGACTTCGCGCGCTACCTTGCGGAGCTCGGAGTCGAGCTCGTGGGGGTGGACGAGACGACCGGACAAGAGGCGACGGATCTCTCGCCGTGGCTCCGGCGGTGATCTGCGACGCCGGGCCGCTCATCGCCCTGGCGTGCGTGGACGAGCTGGAGCTCCTCCGGGAGCTTTTCGGGACGGTGCTGCTGCCGCCGGCCGTGCGGGACGAGTGCCTGGCGGGCCGGGGGGCCGATATGGAGCGGATCCGGCAGGCGCTGGGCGAGGGGTGGCTTCGGATCGCTTCCTTGCGCAAGCCCGCCGCTTCACTCTCGCCCAGCCTCGGCAAGGGCGAGACAGAGGCGATCCGCCTCGCCCTCGAGACGGACGATGCGCTCCTGGTGGTGGACGACCGGCTCGCGCGGCGCTATGCGCTGGCCCGCGGCATCCGGATCGTGGGCACGGTGCGGCTGCTGGATTTGGCGGAGCGGAGGGGCCTCATCAGGGACGCGGAGTCTCTGATACAGCGCATGTCGGCCTCGGGATACCGTATCTCGCCAGGGTTGCTGGCGGCCGTCCGCTCGGAGCGCGAGTAGGAGGAGGCGCTGCAGGCCTCGTCTCCGAGCTGGTTGGGATCAGGGGGAGAAGCCGCTTTAGATTCCGGGGCGGGCACAGGTCCCGACCGTCCTTCCGGTGCTCGTGATGGCGAAGCAGGGCGCGACGCTCGAGCGGGCGCTGAAGAACGGGGAGCGGGCGTCGTCGGGCCCTTGAGCAGATGGCGGTACGATCCATTGCCCAAGTCGACGCGTCCCAGAGCGCATTGGCGGAGATCATTGCCGGCGTGCCGAAGGGCGGGGCGGGGGAATGCATCACCGATCCGTCGGGCACGCGCCCACGGATCTCCTGAGGGTCGCGGTCATCTCTCCCGTGCGAGGGGAGGCGAAGTGCGACGGTGGTCGCCGCAGCATGCGATTGCCGCAGGCGCGTGCGGCGGCCGCGGTGGCGGTGTGACCCCACGCACGCAGCCCGTTTGGTTTTGCGGGTGTGGCCGTCGCCCGCGTTGGGTTAGAATCCGCGCTCCCGTGCGTGGCGATCGGCGGGCTGCAGGGAAGGTGGTGCCGGGGAGAGGACTTGAACCTCCACGGGGTTTCCCCCACTAGTACCTGAAACTAGCGCGTCTACCAATTCCGCCACCCCGGCAGGGAAGGGATTGGTGGGCGCGCGGGACCGCGCGCCGGGAGCGAGAAATCTACCGATGGCCCACGGGCCTGTCAACGCGCCCGCCCCGTGGGGCGCCCGTCCAGGAAGGTGCACCCCTACGTGAAGCGACGCCGCAGCCGATCCCAGAAGCCGGACCGCGGACCGGCCCGCAAAGATCCCTACGCCGAGCGCGAGGCGCGACGCTACGAGCGCCCGATCCCGAGCCGCGAGTTCATCCTCGAGACCCTGCGCGCGCACGGCGGCCCCATGGACGAGGGCGCGCTCGCCGAGGCCCTCGGCCTCACCGAGCCCCGCGACCTGGTGGCGCTGGGGCGGCGCCTCGCCGCCATGGAGCGCGACGGCCAGCTCGTGCGCAACCGTCGCGGCGCCCACGTGCCCGTGGACCACACCAACCTGGTGCGCGGGCGCGTGGTCGGCCACCCGGACGGCTTCGGCTTCCTGATCCCGGACGAGGGCGGCGGCGAGGACGTCTTCATCCCGCCGCGCCAGATGCGCGCCCTCATGCACGGCGACCGCGCCGTGGTGCGCATCGCGGGCGTCGACCGCCGCGGCCGCCGCATCGGCGAGGTGGTGGAGGTGCTCGAGCGCGCCGTCCACCGCGTGGTGGGCCGCTACTTCGAGGAGAGCGGCATCGGCTTCGTGGTCCCCGACAACAAGCGCCTCGCCCACGACATCGTCGTCCCGCCGGAGGCGCGCGACGGGGCGCGCCCGGGCCAGATCGTGGTGGTCGAGATCACCGAGCCGCCCACCTTCCACAGCCAGCCCATCGGCCGCGTGGTCGAGGTGGTGGGCGAGCACATGGCGCCCGGGATGGAGATCGACATCGCCATCCGCGCGCACGACATCCCCCACGAGTGGCCGCCGGAAGTCGTGACCGAGGCCGCCGCCTTCGGCGAGACGGTGCCGGAGGAGGCCAAGGCGGGGCGGGTGGACCTGCGCGGCCTCGAGCTCGTCACGATCGACGGCGAGGACGCGCGCGACTTCGACGACGCCGTCTGGTGCGAGCGCCGCGGCGACGGCTTCCGCCTGATCGTGGCCATCGCCGACGTCTCCTGGTACGTGCGGCCCGGCAGCGCGCTCGGCCTCGGCGTCGAGCGCCGCGGCAACTCGGTCTACTTCCCCGAGCGCGTGATCCCCATGCTGCCGGAGGCGCTCTCCAACGGCCTGTGCTCGCTCAACCCCGAGGTCGACCGCCTGTGCATGGCCTGCGAGATGCTCGTCGGCCGTGACGGCCAGGTCCGGCGCGCGCGCTTCTTCGACGCCGTGATGCGCTCGGCCGCGCGCCTGACCTACGAGCGCGTCGCCGCCGCGATGGAGGACGGCGACCGCGGCGAGCGCCGCCGCCTGAAGGCGCTGCTGCCGCGGCTCGAGGCGCTCTACGCCCTCTACCGCGTGCTGCGGCGCGCGCGCGAGCGCCGCGGCGCCATCGACTTCGAGACCACCGAGACCAGGATCGTCTTCGGCCCGGACCGGCGCATCGAGCGCATCGTGCCCGTGGTGCGCCGCGACGCCCACCGCCTGATCGAGGAGTGCATGATCGCGGCCAACGTCGCCGCCGCGCGGCGCCTGCTGCGGGCCAGGATCCCCGCGCTCTACCGCGTGCACGAGGGCCCGGAGGCCGAGAAGCTCGCCGACGTGCGCGCCTTCCTGGGCGAGCTGGGCCTCAGGCTGGGCGGCGGCGACGAGCCCCAGCCGCGCCACTACGCCCAGCTCCTCAGGCGCATCCAGGACCGGCCTGACCGCCACCTCATCGAGCAGGTGCTGCTGCGCTCGCTCAAGCAGGCGGTCTACAGCCCCGACAACGTCGGTCACTTCGGCTTGGCGGTCGAGGCCTACACCCACTTCACCTCGCCCATCCGCCGCTATCCCGATCTCCTGGTGCACCGCGCCCTGCGCCACCTGATCGCGCGCCGGCCCGTGGCGGAGTTCGAGTACACGCACGAGCGGCTCGTCGCCCTCGGCGACCACTGCTCCATGACCGAGCGCCGCGCCGACGAGGCCACCCGCGACGCCGTCGACTGGCTCAAGTGCGAGTACATGATGGACAAGGTGGGCGAGGTCTTCGACGGGCTCGTCACGGGCGTGACCTCCTTCGGCCTCTTCGTGGAGCTCGACGGGATCCACGCCCAGGGGCTGGTGCACGTGACCACGCTCGGCGACGACTACTTCCAGTTCGACCCCGTCGGCCATCGCCTGGTGGGCGAGCGCACCGGCCGCACCTACCAGCTCGCCGACCGCGTGCGCGTGCGCGTGCTGCGCGTCGACCTCGACGAGCGCCAGATCGACTTCGAGCTGGTCGAGGACCGCGGGCCGGCGGTCGCACGCGGCGGTGCGGGCCGGCGCGGGGGCCGCGGCCGGCGCCGGCAACGCTAGCCGAGGCCGTGGGGGCGCGGACCATCTACGGCCGCCACGCCGTGGAGGCGGCGCTGCGCGCCGGCCCGGAGCGTGTCGAGCGCGTGTGGCTCGCCGAGGGCCGGCGCGAGCGCGCCCTCGAGGCCCTCGCCCGCATGGCCGCCGCCGCGGGCGTGCCCGTCGAGCGCGTGCCGCGCGCGCGCCTCGACCGCATCGCCGGCGACCGCCACCACCAGGGCGTGGCGGCGCGCTACCGCGGCCCGGAGCCGCGCGGCGAGGGCTTCCTCGACGGGCTGCTCACCTCGCTCGGGGCGCCGCCGCTCCTGCTCGCGCTCGACGGCGTCGAGGACCCGCGCAACCTCGGCGCCTGCCTGCGCACGGCCGAGGCCGCCGGCGCGCACGCCGTGCTCGCCCCGCGCGACCGCGCCGTCGGCCTGACACCGGCGGCCGTCAAGGCCGCCGCGGGCGCCGCCGAGCGCCTGCCCTTCGTGCAGGTGACCAACCTGGCGCGTACCCTCGAGCGGCTGCGGCGGGACTACGGCCTGCGGGTGGTGGGGGCCGACGCCGGCGCGCCGACGGACCTCTACGGGGCCGACCTGCGCGGGCCGCTGGTCCTGGTGGTGGGGGCCGAGGGCCGCGGGCTGCGGCGGCTCACGCGCGAGCGCTGCGATGCGCTCGTGCGCATACCCATGGCCGGCGCCGCCGAGAGCCTGAACGTCTCGGTCGCCGCCGCCGTGC
>WGBS01000240.1 GCA_015494165.1 Gammaproteobacteria bacterium
CAACAAGAAGGTGCCGCCCGAGGTGCTGACCTCGCTGTCGGGCATCGACGAGCCCGACAGCGAGGTCAGCACCTCGGGCGGCACCTTCTTGTTGAGCTTGACGTACTGGTCGAAGAGGTTGACGACCGTGCGCATGAGGACCTCGGTCTCGCGGTCCTCCGGCGCGAGACGCTCGGGCATGGTCTCGATGCGCGCGGCGAAGTGGTCGCCGGTCTCGGTGTACTCGAGCACGCGCGCGCGCTCGCCGCCCTCGACCAGCACCTTGACGGTGCCGTCCGGGAGCTTGAGTAGCTGGAGGATGGTCGAGAGCGTGCCGACGCCGTGGATGTCCTCCGGCGTGGGATCGTCGACCTCGGCGCTCTTCTGGGCCACGAGCAGGATGCGCTTGTCGGCCTGCATGGCGAGCTCGAGGGCGCGGATGGACTTCTCGCGGCCCACGAAGAGCGGGATGACCATGTGGGGGTAGACCACCACGTCCCGCAGGGGCAGGACCGGCACCGGCCCGCTGCCGCGGGACTGGCCTTCGATGGGCTGGCTGGGATCGCGTGTCTCCATGGGTCTCATGTCCTCGTCAGGGGTGCGGGCACGGGCCGGCGCGGCCCGTGCCGCCCGAGCCCCGGAATATGCGGGCGCACGGAAAGGGATTCAACAAGCGTGCCAAAGAGCGCGCGGCGCGGCCGCCCGGCGGCGCCGGCTCAGTCGGAGGCGGCGCGCTGGTGATCGGCGTTCTCGTAGATGAGGTAGGGGCGCGACTCGCCGCGGATCACCGCCTCGTCGATCACCACCTTGCTCACGCCCTCCAGCGAGGGGAGCTCGTACATGGTGTCGAGCAGCACGTTCTCGAGGATGGTGCGCAGGCCGCGCGCGCCGGTCTTGCGCTCCATGGCCTTGCGCGCCACGGCGCGCAGGGCGTCCTCGCGGAACTCGAGCTCCACGCCCTCCATCTCGAACAGGCGCTGGTACTGCTTGGTGACCGCGTTCTTGGGCTCGGTGAGGATGCGCACGAGCGCGTCCTCGTCGAGCTCCTCGAGGGTGGCGATCACCGGCAGGCGGCCGACGAACTCCGGGATGAGCCCGTAGCGGATGAGGTCCTCGGGCTCGACGTCGGCCAGGATCTCGCCCACCTTGCGGCGCTCGTCCTTGCTCTTGACCTCGGCCGAGAAGCCGATGCCGCTCTTCTCCGAGCGCGACTGGATGATCTTCTCCAGGCCGGCAAAGGCGCCGCCGCAGATGAAGAGGATGTTGGTCGTGTCGACCTGCAGGAACTCCTGCTGCGGGTGCTTGCGCCCGCCCTGCGGCGGCACCGAGGCCACCGTGCCCTCGATGAGCTTGAGCAGGGCCTGCTGCACGCCCTCGCCCGAGACGTCGCGGGTGATGGACGGGTTCTCGGACTTGCGCGAGATCTTGTCGATCTCGTCGATGTAGACGATGCCCGTCTGCGCCTTCTCGACGTCGTAGTCGCACTTCTGCAGCAGCTTCTGGATGATGTTCTCGACGTCCTCGCCGACGTAGCCCGCCTCGGTGAGGGTGGTGGCATCGGCGATGGTGAAGGGCACGTTGAGCAGGCGCGCCAGGGTCTCGGCCAGCAGCGTCTTGCCCGAGCCCGTGGGGCCGATGAGCAGGATGTTGCTCTTGGCGATCTCGACGTCGTCCTTGCGGTGGCGGCTCTCGAGGCGCTTGTAGTGGTTGTAGACAGCCACCGAGAGCGTCTTCTTGGCCCGCTCCTGGCCGATGACGTACTCGTCGAGGACCTGCTTGATCTCGTGCGGCTTCGGCAGGCGGTTGCCGGTGGCGGCCGACTGCTCCTGGAGCTCCTCGCGGATGATGTCGTTGCAGAGCTCCACGCACTCGTCGCAGACGAACACCGAGGGGCCCGCAATGAGCTTGCGCACCTCGTGCTGGCTCTTGCCGCAGAAGGAGCAGTAGAGCAGCTTGCCGCCGTCGCCGCCCCTGCCGTGCCTGTTGTCGCTCATGGCCTACCTCGCGCTGCCTGGAGCCTTCAGCCGGCACCCGCCGCGCCGGGTGGGACTTGGAAGGCTTCCAGCCCTATTCAAC
>WGBS01000241.1 GCA_015494165.1 Gammaproteobacteria bacterium
ATCTCGTCGTCGCCGCGGCTGCGCAGGCGCACCGTGAGGTCGCCCTCGCCCTCGGCGAGGTCGCGCAGGGCCGCGCGCAGGCCGAGGATGGGGCGCAGGACCTGGCTGCGCACGATCCACAGCACCAGCGCCACCACCACCAGCGCCACCGCGGTGAGCACGCCCATCAGACGGCCGTAGCCGTCGGCCTCGGCCAGCACGGCGCGGTTGACGCGCGCGCTGTCGTCGGCGACCAGCCCCACGAGCTCGTCGATGCGCCCGGCGGTGCGCGCGAGCAGCGGCCCGATCTCGCTGCGCACCAGCCAGGCGTCGGTGCGCCAGCGCGGCCCGCCGTGGATCTCCTTAAGCTTCTCGAAGTTGGCCATGAAGCGCTCGCGCAGCTTCGCCACCTCGCCGAGCGCCTCGTCCTGGTCGAGCGTGAGATCGTCGCCGTAGCCGCGCAGCTTCTCCAGCAGGCTCTGGACCTGGCCGTCGTAGAGCGCCACCTCCTTGAGCGAGGCCTCCTCGCGGAAGGCGAGATAGGCGCGCACGCCGCGCATCACGCCCACCCAGGCGTAGCGCAGCTCGTGCAGGTCGCTCAGCAGCTTCTTGCGCCGCTCGCTCGCCGGCTCCTCCATCTCGGACATGATCATGTTGCCGACGGCCTGGAGGAGCTGCTGGCTGAGCGGGTTGAGGTTCTGGGCGGCGAAGCGCCGGCCCGGGAAGTTCTCGGGCGGGTTCTCGGCGAGCGCCAGCATGCGCGCCTTGTAGCCGCGGAAGCGGCCGACGTCGGCGGCGATCTGCTCGAGCAGGCCGGCGGCGCGCGGGTCGGCGGCGAGGTGCTCCATGCCGCGCAGCTCGGCGAGCCGTGCCTCGATGCGCTCGAGCCCGTCGAGGTAGGCCGCCTTGTGGGCGGCCTCGTGGGTGAGCAGGTAGAAGCCGAGCGCCGCGCGCGCGGCGTCCAGCTCGGACTTCAGCGCCAGGGAGGCGCGGATGGCCGGCTGGGCCTCCTCCACCACCCGGTGCAGGCCGCCGCCGAGGCTCGCCGTGCCGAGCCGCGCGACGGCCGCCATGGCCACGATCACCGCGACCAGCAGCCCCACCGCGGCCCACATCTTGAGGCCGATGCTCACGCGCGCGAGGAGCCTTGCAGGATTAGGCATGGTCCAGGACCCCCGTGTCGCCGGGCGCCGGCGCGCCCGCCTCGCAGGCCCTGTAGCGGCCGCTCCGGCCGGATCTTTAGGCCCCTGGCGGGGAGTGGCGGGAGGCGGGTATCGGGAGGCGAGGGGTAGTGCGCGCGTCGCGCGCGGCCTTTCCCGCAGGCGGGTTACGGCTTGCAGGCTACGGTGTACAGTCACCCGCCTCCCGTAACCCGTCTCCCGTGCACTATACAAGCAACGAGAGGCGGGTGTCGGGAGGCGAGGGTTGGTGCGCCCTTCGGGCGCAGCCGTTTCTTTCCCGTCTCCCGTAACCCGTCACCCGCCGCTTCGCCGGCTCCGCCGGCGGCCTAGAGCCGCATCCAGGGCAGGGGCTCGTCCTGGGCGGCGCAGAGGACGTCGCCGGGAGCGCAGCCGAGCGCGGCGGCGAGCGCGCCACGGGCATGGGCGGGGGTGTTGTTCTGCTCCGAGAGGTGCATGGCCACCACGTGACGCAGGCCCTCCCAGGCGACCTCGCCCAGCAGCCCCGCCGCCTGGGCGTTGCTCAGGTGGCCGTAGGCGCCGCCGACACGGGCCTTGAGCGGTCCGGGATAGGGCCCGCGGGCGAGCAGGCCCGGGTCGTGGTTGCACTCGAGCAGCAGGGCATGGCAGCGCCCCAGCACGCGGCGCATGTGCGGCGTGACGTGGCCCGCGTCCGTGACCAGGCCCAGGCGCCGGTCGCCGTCGCCGAGCACGAGCTGGCAGGGCTCGCGCGCATCGTGCGGCACCGGGAAGGGCTCGAGCCGCAGGGCGCCGATGGCGAAGCGCTCGTGGATGTCGAAGGGCCGCAGCTCCGTGCCGGACGCATCGCCCAGGGCGGCGAGGGTGCCGGGCGAGGCGTGCAGCGGCACGCCCCAGCGGCGCGCGCAGGCGAGCGCGCCGCGCGCGTGGTCGCCGTGCTCGTGGGTGAGGACGATGGCCGCAAGGCTGTCGGGCTCGCAGCCGAGGCGCGCGAGCCGCCGCTCGGCCTCGGCCACGGAGAAGCCGCAGTCGACCAGCACCCGCGTGCCGTCGGCCGCCACCAGCAGGCCGTTGCCGCGGCTGCCGCTGCCGAGGATGGCGAAGCGCACCGCGTGCGCTCCCGCCCGCTCAGCGGAGCTGGCGCTCGAGCAGCCGCAGGATGCGGGCCGCGGCGTCCGATCCGAGCGGCACGCCCTTGACGTCGGCGACGCGCACCACGGTACGCTCGCCCGACCCGGAGACCTGGATCTGGTAGGTGACGGCCTCCGAGGGGCGCTCGTCGCGCCGCCAGAAGGCGAGCCGCGAGAGGAAGCCGCGCTTCTTCCGGCCGCTGCCCTCGGCGTCGGCGTAGGGGTCGGCGTAGCGCACGTAGTAGACCCCGGCGGAGCGGTCGCGGTCCTCCACGGTGAAGCCGGCCCGGTCGAGGGCCATGCCCACCAGGCGCCAGGCCTCGGGGAAGGCCTCTCCGACCACGAGCGCGGGCCTGCCCTCGGCGTCGCGCCCGAGGCGCACCGGGGTGCGCCGCTCCCTGGCCTGGGCGAGCATGCGCCGGGCCCGCTCGCGCTCGGTGCCGAGGTAGACCATGAGGCGCGTGAGCATCTCCGCCTCGAGGTCGGGGTCGCGCGGCCGCGGCTGCCAGGCGGTGGAGCGGTCCATGGGGTCGTCGCTGGTGTAGACCTCCTCCACCCCGAAGTGCGTCAGGTAGACCTCGGTGGTGCCGGGCTCGGCGCCGCGCTCGATGCGCACGCGGAAGCGGTCGCGCGTGGCCGCCGAGTAGGCCGCCTCCAGCATCTTCCCGAGCATGCGCCGGATGGGGCCCTGCGGGATGTCGGCGCGGTTCTCGGCCCAGTCGGTCTCGATGACACCCACGGTGGGATCCTCGCGCTTGATGAGGAAGCCCTGCGCGAGGAAGAAGTCGCGCACCTTGGCCCACACCTGCGGCGGATCGCCGCGCACCACGAGCCAGCGCCGGTCGCCCTCGCGCTCGACGCGCACACCCTCGACCTCGGGCAGCACCCCCGCCGCCGCCCGCCGCGCGCCGGCGCGCCGCTCGCCGGCGTACTCGGAGTAGGTCGCGGTCCCCGAGGGTGAGACGTCGGGCACGACGAGGGCGTCGTCCGCCGTCGAGTGGATC
>WGBS01000242.1 GCA_015494165.1 Gammaproteobacteria bacterium
GCGGTGCCCCCCGCCGGCGCGGGCGGGTCGCCGGCGCCTTCCCCGCGCGCGCCGCCCGCGGCGGGCGCCTCAGGTGCGGCCGACTCATCACGCGGCAGCTCCTTCAGCCAGCTCGTGAACTCGAGCCGCCGCAGCAGCTCGCGCAGGCGCGCCGTGTCGGGCGGGCGGCGGCGCAGCGACTCGGGATCGACGTCGAGCTCGAGGTCGGTGCGGATGCGGGCGAGCTCGCGCGAGAGCTCGAGCTGGTCGAGGTGCGCGCGCAGGCTCTCGCCGGCCTTGCCCGGGATCTCGTCGGCATGGCGCACGAGCTCGTCGAGCGAGCCGTACTGGCGCAGCCACTTGGCCGCGGTCTTGGGCCCCACGCGCGGCACCCCCGGGATGTTGTCGGAGCTGTCGCCGACGAGGGCGAGCCAGTCGACGACCCGCTCCGGCGGCACGCCGAAGCGCGCCTCCACCGCAGCACGGTCCATGACGCGCCCTCGCATGGTGTCCTCGAGGACGATACGGCCGTCGACGAGCTGTGCCATGTCCTTGTCGCCGGTGGCGATCACGACCGCCAGGCCGCGTGCGGCGGCGCGCCGCGCCAGCGTGCCGATGACGTCGTCCGCCTCCACCCCCGGCACCTCGAGACGCGGCAGCCCCATGGCCTCGACCAGCTCGCGCAGGGGCTCGAGCTGGGCGACGAGATCGTCGGGCATGGGCGGGCGGTTGGCCTTGTAGCGCTCGAAGAGCTCGTCGCGGAAGGTGCGGCCCGGGGCGTCGAAGACCACGGCCACCAGCTCGGGGTCGTGCTCGCGCAGCATGCGCCGCAGCATGTTGGCCACACCGTAGACGGCGCCCGTGGGCTCGCCACGCGAGTTGGTCAGCGGCGGCAGCGCGTGGTAGGCCCGGTACAGGTAGCCGGAGCCATCCACCAGAATCAGGGGCTTGCGCTCGGTCATGGGGCCGGGGGCTCAAGGCCGCGCCCCGCCGGGCCGATAGCGGGACGGGGCGGGCGGCATCGGCACAGGGTAGCATAGCGGACCCCGGCGACCGGGCCGGACGCAGCTCAGGCGAAGGAGGTGAGCGCGATGGACTTCCCCCGCGGCAGGAACGGCAAGGCCGGCCACCCGAGCATGCTGCCGGTCAACGACACCCTGCTCACGCGCGAGTCCTGGAAGATCTTCCAGATCATGGCCGAGTTCGTGGAGGGCTTCGAGCGGCTCGCGCGCATCAAGCCCTCGGTGAGCATCTTCGGCTCCTCACGCATCCCGCCGGGCCATCCCTGGTACGAGCTCGGCGAGCGCATCGCGCGGCTGCTCTCCGACGCCGGCTTCTCCGTGGTGAGCGGCGGCGGCCCCGGCATCATGGAGGCGGCCAACAAGGGTGCCTACGCGGGCAAGTCGCCGAGCATCGGCCTCAACATCGACATCCCGAGCGAGCAGACGCCCAACGACTACCAGGACATCTCGCTGCACTTCCGCCACTTCTTCTCGCGCAAGGTCATGTTCGTGAAGTACGCCTCGGCCTACGTGGTGCTGCCGGGCGGCTTCGGCACGCTCGACGAGCTGGCCGAGATCCTCACGCTGGTGCAGACGGGCAAGACGCGCCGCATCCCCATCATCCTGGTGCACCGGCCCTTCTGGGAGGGCCTCATCGCCTGGTTCCGCGAGACGCTGGTCGCGGCCGGCACCATCTCCGAGAAGGACCTCGATCTCTTCGTCGTGCTGGACAAACCGGAGGACGTGGTGGAAGCTATCTTCAGCCACTACGAGCACCGGGGCTTCGAGCCCTCCGCCGAGGAGCAGGAGATCCTCCTCGAGCTCTGAGCGCCGGCCCCGCAGGAGACCACGTGCGCACCACCGCCACCGCCCTGCTCGCCCTGTGGGCCGCCGGCGCCGCCGCCGCCCGCCCCGCGGAGGCGCCTCCACCGCCGGGCCCTCCGGCCGAGGTCCCGCCCGCGGCCGCGCCTGCCGGGGGCGAGGAGGGCGTCGACAGCGAGGCGCTGGAGCGCCAGGTCATCATCCGCCCGCGCGCCGGGGGGCGCATCGAGGAGTACCGCGTCAACGGCCGCCTCTACATGGTCAAGGTCAAGCCGCGCAAGGGCCCGCCCTACTACCTGATCGACAGCGACGGCGACGGCAGCCTCGACACGCGCCGCGACGAGCTGGGCCCGGACGTGGAGGTGCCGCACTGGGTCATCATCCGCTGGTAGACGCCGTGAGCCGCCCGCAGCCGGCCGCCCGCTGAGCCCGTGTCCGTCTACACCGCCATCGAGCCCGAGGAGCTCGCGGACTTCCTGCGCG
This sequence comes from Gammaproteobacteria bacterium, assembly GCA_015494165.1. Taxonomy (GTDB): domain Bacteria; phylum Pseudomonadota; class Gammaproteobacteria; order S144-34; family S144-34; genus S144-34. The sequence goes on from WGBS01000242.1 coordinate 2,286, forward strand.
CCTACGACGTGGGCGCCCTGGTGCGCTACGAGGGCATCCCGGACGGCATCGAGAACACCAACTACTTCGTCGACACCGAGCGCGGGCGCTACGTGCTCACCCTCTTCGAGTGGCTGCCCGAGCGGGACCTGCCCTATTTCCTGGAGCTGATGGCCTTCCTCGCCGAGCACGGCATCCCCTGCGCGCACCCGGTGGCCGACCGCGCGGGCCGCTACCTGCGGCGGCTCAAGGGCAAGCCGGCCGCGCTGGTGCAGCGCCTCGAGGGGCGCAGCGTGCGCGAGCCGCGCGCGGCGCACTGCCGCGCCATCGGCGATGCGCTGGCGCGCATGCACGTGGCCGGCCGCGGCTTCCCGCGCGAGCGCGCCAACGACCGCGGCCCGCGCTGGTGGCGCGAGACCGCCGCGCGGCTGCGTCCCCACCTCGCCCCCGAGGACCGCGAGCTCCTCGAGGCCGAGCTCGCCTTCCAGGCGCGCCACCGCCACGACGCGCTGCCGCGCGGCGTCATCCACGCGGACCTGTTCCGCGACAACGCGCTCTTCGTCGGCGAGCGCCTGACGGGCATCATCGACTTCTACTACGCCTGCAACGACGTGCTGCTCTACGACGTCGCCGTCACCGTCAACGACTGGTGCAGCGATGCCGCAGGCCGCCTCGATGCGGCGCGCACGCGCGCCCTCGTCGGCGCCTACGAGGCCGTGCGCCCGCTGGAGGCGGGCGAGCGCGAGGCCTGGCCGGTGATGCTGCGCGCGGCGGCGCTGCGCTTCTGGCTCTCGCGCCTGCACGACCTGCACTTCCCGCGCCCAGGCGAGATCACCCACACCAAGGACCCGGAGGTCTTCCGGCGCATCCTGCTGGATCGCATCGCCGGCCAGGAGCACCTGCGCGCCGTGCTCACCGCCTAGCGGGTTGCAGGTGGCGGTCTGCAGTCTACAGCGGGCCGTCACGTGACCCGTAACCTGTCCCCCGTCTCCCGCACACTCCCACGAGGCGGGCGCGGCAAGATGCCGCTCCCGCAATCGCAGGGTGCTGTGGTCAGGGGCCGGACGCCTCCCCCACAGGCGGGTTGCAGCTTGCAGGCTGCGGTTTACAGTGGCCCGCACACCGTGACCTGTCCCCCGTAACCCGCAACCCGTAACCCGCCATATAATGCGCCGCCATGCGCCGCGCCCCCGCCACCGCCGCGCGGAGGCCGCCCCGGTGAGGGCGGCCGCACGCCTCGCCGCGCTCCTCGAGGCGCTCGCGGAGCGCACGGGCCGGGCCGTCTCCTGGCTCACGCTCGCGATGGTGCTCCTCACCTTCCTCGTCGTGGTGCTGCGCTACGTCTTCAGCCTCGGCTGGATCGCCATGCAGGAGGCGGTCGTCTACCTGCACGCGGCGGTCTTCATGCTGGGGGCGGCCTACACCCTGCGCCACGACGGCCACGTGCGCGTGGACGTCCTCTACCGCCGCCTCGGGCCCCGCGGGCGCGCCGCCGTGGACCTCGCCGGCGCGCTGCTGCTGCTCGCGCCCACCTGCCTCTACGTGCTGTGGTCGAGCTGGGACTACGTGGCCGCGAGCTGGGCGCTGCGCGAGGGCTCGCGCGAGGCCGGGGGCCTGCCCTGGGTCTACTGGCTCAAGACCCTGATCCCCGCCACCGCGGTGCTGCTGCTGCTCCAGGGCGCGGCGCAGGCGCTGCGTGCGGCGCTGGTGCTCGCCGGCGCCGCGGCGCCGCAGGCCGCGCCGCACCCGCCGGCCGAGCCGGAGGTTTGAGCGGTGGAGTGGATGGCGCTCGCCATGTTCGCCGCGGTGTTCGTGGTGCTGCTCGCCGGCTATCCCGTGGCCTTCGCGCTCGCCGGCACGGCGCTCGGCTTCGCCGCCTTGGGGAGCGCCCTCGACGCCTTCGACCCGGCCTTCCTCGAGGCCACGCCCTCGCGCCTCTACGGGATCATGACGAACGACACGCTGGTGGCGGTGCCGCTGTTCGTCTTCATGGGCGTGGTGCTGGAGCGCTCGCGCGTGGCCGAGGACC
>WGBS01000243.1 GCA_015494165.1 Gammaproteobacteria bacterium
CAGCGTCGTCTTGCCGGCCCCGTTGGGCCCCTCGACCAGCAGGAGCTCGCCCGGGCCCACGGCGAGATCGAGGCCGCGAAAGAGCACGCGCCCGCCGCGCACGCAGCCGAGCGCGCGCGCCTCGAGGCGCGGACGCGGGTCCTCTGGCGCTGCCCCGACCATGGCCGCCGCACCGTAGCGGCCCGCGCGGCGGGCGCGTGCTCTTTCGCGGCCTCGATCTCGCCGTGGGCCCGGGCGAGCTCCTGCTGGTCGAGGGGCCCAACGGGGCCGGCAAGACGACGCTGCTTCGGGTGCTGTGCGGGCTGCGCGAGCCCGAGGCGGGCGAGGTGCGCTGGGCGGGGCTGCCCCTGCGCCGGGCGGGCGCGGCCTTCCGCGCCTCGGTGGTCTACGTCGGGCACGCGCCCGGCCTCAAGGACGACCTCACGGCGCTCGAGAACCTCGCGGTCGCGGCGGCCCTCGGCGGGCGCGCGCCCGCCATCGACCCGCGCGAGGCGCTCGCGCGCGTGGGGCTCGGCGAGCGCGCGCACGTGCGCGCGGGGGCGCTGTCGGCGGGGCAGCGCCGGCGGCTCGGGCTCGCGCGGCTGCTGGTGCGCCCGGCCCCGCTTTGGGTGCTGGACGAGCCCCTCAGCGCCGTGGACCGTGCCGGGGCCGCGCTGGTCGCCGAGCTGCTGCGCGACCACCTGGGGGCGGGCGGCCTCGCGGTGGTGACGAGCCACGCCCCGCTCGGGGTGCCCGAGGACCGCGTGCGCGCCCTGCGCCTCGGGGCGGCCGCAGCGGCGGAGGCGGCGGCGTGAGCGGGGGCGCCGCCGGGGCCTTCGCCGCGCTCGTGCGCCGCGACCTGCTGCTCGCCTGGCGCCGCCGCGGCGACCGCCTGGTGCCGCTGGCCTTCTTCGTCATGGTGACGGCGCTCTTCCCGCTCGGGGTGAGCCCGGAGCGCGCGGTCCTGGCGACCCTCGCCCCGGGCGTCGTGTGGGTGGGTGCGGTGCTGGCGACCCTCCTCGGCATGGACACGCTGTTCCGCTCCGACCTCGAGGACGGGACGCTCGAGCAGATGCTGCTCTCGCCGCTGCCGGCGCCCGTGCTGGTGCTGGCCAAGGTGCTGGCGCACTGGCTGGTCACGGGGCTGCCGCTGGTGCTCGCCGGGCCCGTGCTGGCGGGAGCGCTGCACCTGCCGGCGCCCGCGCAGCCGGTGCTGGTGGCGGGGCTGCTGCTCGGCACCCCCGCCCTGAGCCTGGTGGGAGCGGTGGGGGCCTCGCTGACCGTAGGGCTGCGGCGCGGGGGCATGCTGCTGCCGGTGCTGCTGCTGCCGCTCTACGTGCCCGTCCTCACCTTCGGGTCCGGCGCCGTGGCCGCGGCGGCGGCGGGCCTGCCGGCCGCCGGGCACCTCTACGCCCTGGGCGCGATCCTGGCGCTGGCGGCGACGCTCGCGCCGTGGGCCGCGGCCGCGGGGCTGCGCATCAGCGTGGCCTGAGGGCGCGCGACAGGCGACAATGTCCCGTCCGGCGGGGGAACCCCGGCCGGGGCCGGGCATCTCAGGAGTATGGGATGGCGTGGACCTTTCTGACGACGCGGGGGCTCGACGGGCTCGCCGCACGGTGGGCGCCGCGGCTGCTGGCCGTCTCGGCGCTGCTGCTCGTGGCCGGGCTCTACGGGGGCCTGGTGCTGGCGCCCACCGACGAGGAGCAGGGCGAGGCCTACCGCATCATCTACGTGCACGTGCCGGCCGCGTGGCTGTCGCTCTACGGCTATGTGACCATGGCGGGCCTCGGCGCCGTGGCCCTGATCTGGCGCATCCGCGTCGCCGAGGTGCTGATGGCGGCCGCGGCCCCGGTGGGGGCGGCCTTCACGGCGCTCGCGCTCGCCACCGGCTCCATCTGGGGAAAGCCCATGTGGGGCACCTGGTGGGTGTGGGACGCGCGCCTGACCTCGGAGCTGATCCTGCTGTTCCTCTACATCGGGGTCATGGCCCTGCGGGCCGCGGCCGAGGACCCGCGCGCCGGGGCGCGCGCGGCGGCGATCCTCGCGCTGGCGGGGGTGGTCAACGTGCCCATCGTCCACTTCTCGGTGGAGTGGTGGAACACGCTGCACCAGGGGCCCACGGTCACGCGGCTCGCCGCGCCCGCCATCCACCCGGCGATGCTGGTGCCGCTGCTGCTGATGGCGGCGGCGTTCATGGTCTATCACGCCGGCGCGGTGCTGCTGCGCGCCCGCTGCCTGCTCGCGCGCGAGCCGGCGGCCGTGCTGGCGGAGGAGGCGGCATGAACATCGGTGACTTCCTCGCCATGGGCGGCTACGGCGCCTACGTCTGGAGCGCCTACGGCCTGATGGTCGTGGTGCTGGCCTGGAACGTGGCGGCGCCGCTCGCCTGCCTGCGGCGGCGCGGGGGGCGCACGCCATGAGCACGGCCATCCCGCACCTGCCGCGCGCGGCGCGCCGGCGTGCGATCGGCGTGCTCGCGCTGCTCGTGGGCGTCGCCCTTGCCGTGGGCCTCGCGC
>WGBS01000244.1 GCA_015494165.1 Gammaproteobacteria bacterium
CGGCGCGGCGCGCGACCTCGAGCAGTGCGTCGAGATCCACCTGGGCGGCGACGGCCTCCCCGGCGGTGCGGATGCGCTCTGCGGCGGCGCCGTGCTCGTTGCTCGGCACCAGCCCCAGGTGGCGCTCGACGATCTCCAGCGCCGGCGACTGGTGCACCGCGCCGAGCACGGGCACGTCCGTGTAGTGCTCGATGACGGCGCGCAGCTTGGCCTCGTGACGGCTGCCGCCGAGGCGGTTGAGGATGACGCCCGCGATGTCCACCTCGGGCTCGAAGGCCTGGTAGCCGAGGATGAGGGGCGCGATGCCGCGCGTCATGCCGCGCGCGTCCAGCACCAGCACCACCGGCGCGCGCAGCAGGCGGGCGAGGGCGGCGTTGCTGTTGCTGCCCTCGAGGTCGAGCCCGTCGTAGAGCCCCTTGTTGCCCTCGATGAGGGCGAGGTCGGCGTCGGCGCTGCGGGCGGCCGCGAGCGCGACGATCTCCTCGCGGCCCTGGGTGTGGAAGTCGAGGTTGTGGCAGGGGCGGCCGGCGGCCAGCGCGAGCCACATGGGGTCGATGTAGTCCGGGCCCTTCTTGAAGGGCTGCACGGCCAGGCCGCGCGCGCGCAGCGCCGCGCAGAGGCCGATGGAGACCGTGGTTTTGCCGGAGGACTTGTGAGCCGCGGAGACGAGCAGATGCGCCATGGGGCCTCCCGGCCGCGGGCCGCGTGCGCCCGCGGCCCGGACCGTGGGGCTCAGCCGGCGGAGCCCGGCGCTGCGGCCGCCTCCGGCGCCGCACCGCCGGGGCGCTCGCCGCCGGCCGTGCCGGAGCCGCCCTCGCCGCCGGCCGCCGCCTGGGCCTCGACGAGCTCGTCGCGCAGGTCCTCGGGCAGGAAGCGCAGCACGCGCACCGCCACCGCGACGCCCAGCAGGGCGATGGCGATGCCGCCCACGCCGAGCAGCACCTCCGGCAGCGAGGGCGCGTAGTCGGCCACGACGCCGTCGAAGAAGCTGCTCGAGACCTCCTTGCCCGGGAACAGGATCAGGGGATAGGCCTGCCCGCCGATGATCGTCACGTACATCTGGGCCAGACCCCCGATCACCACCAGCGCGGCGGCGGTGGCGATCCAGCCGCGGCTGCGGCCGAGCCCCGAGAAGACGATCGCCATCGGCAGCAGGTAGCCCACCAGCACCTGGCCGCCCCAGAAGAGCGCCGTGTAGACGCCGCCGTCCAGCAGGATGAAGCGCTCGACGCCTGCGTGCTCGGCGGCGTAGAGGTTCGTCAGGTGGAAGATCGCGACGAAGTAGAGCGAGGCCGCGGCGAAGATGCCGAGCAGGTTCTTCAGGCGCCGCAGCAGCCCGTCGCCGAGTGGGCGCCCGGTCCAGCGGTAGGCCGCGAGCAGCACCAGCAGGAAGATCGCCAGCCCGTAGGCGAAGGAGAAGACGATGAACATGGGCGCCATGATCGCCGCATCGTAGGCCTGGCGCGCCACCAGCCAGCCGAAGATCGAGCCCGTGCCGGTGGTGAGCACCAGGCGCCAGACGAAGGCGAGCAGGCCGACCGGCTTGCCGTAGGGCCGCCCCATGCGGTCCATCATGGTCCAGAGGTAGGCCGCCACGATCGCCATGAAGCCCGTGTAGAGGAAGATGTTCCAGGCGAAGATCGACTTGAAGTTGTAGTGGGTCATGGCGACGATCAGCCGGTCCGGCCGGCCGAGGTCGAGGACCAGCACCGAGAGGCCGCCGACCAGGAGCGCGATGGCGAGCAGCCCCGACAGCGGCGCGAGCGGCTTGTAGTGCAGGCGGCCGAACACGGAGGCGATCGAGGCCACGTTGAGCGCGCCCGAGGCCGCGACGATGAGGAACACCGCGAAGACGTGCGGCGTCCCCCACACGACCTGGTTGCTCATGCCCGTGACCCAGTGGCCCTCGATCTCCATGTAGAGGGCCGAGACGAGGCCCGCCAGGACGAGCAGCCCAAGGAAGCCCAGCAGGGCGTAGTAGCCAGGGCTGCGGCCCTCGATCTCGCGGAAGTGCACGTGGGGCTTCATGCGCTTGAGCCTCCGTCAGATCCCGTAGTAGCGCACGCCGGTGTCGAGGCCGAGATCGGCGCGGATCTCCTCGGCGCCGTGGGCGGCGAGGCGGCGCGAGATCTCGCTCGAGGGGTCCTTGAGGTCGCCGAACACCAGGGCGCCCCCGCCCTCGGCGGCGCAGGCCTCGACGCACGCAGGCACGCGCCCCGCGTCCACGCGGTGCACGCACAGCGTGCAGCTCTCGACCGTGCCCTTGCCGCGCGGGGCGTGGGCGCGCTGGTCGTGCACGTCCTCGTGGATGAAGGAGCGCGCCTTGTAGGGGCAGGCCATCATGCAGTAGCGGCAGCCGATGCACACGTGCTTGTCCACCAGCACGATGCCGTCGGCGCGCTTCATGGAGGCGGCCGTCGGGCACACGTCCACGCAGGGCGGGTGCTTGCAGTGCTGGCACATGAGCGGCAGCGACTGCGTGTGGCCGGTGCGCGGGTCGCGCACCTTGACCTTGCGGATCCACTGGGCGTCGGTCCTGGGCCGGCCCACGCCTTCCCAGCCGTTCTCCTCCTTGCAGGCGCGCACGCAGGCGTCGCAGCCGTCGCTGCAGCGCGTGGTGTCGACGAGCAGGCCCCAGCGCACATCGCTGCTTGCGGGCTCGCCGGCACGCCGCGCCTGCGCCAGCGGCATGAGGAAGACGCCGGGCGCCACGGCGAGGCCGGCCGCCGCCGCGGCCGCGCCCGTCAGGAAGCGCCGGCGCGAGGTGTCGGTGGCGCTCATGGCTTCACCTCCACGGGGCCGAGGACCTTGAGCGTGCGCGCGGGCAGGGTGCGGCCGGTGAGCCCGTCGGCCGGCGCCGGGCCGCCTGCCCGTGCCGCCTCCGGCTCGGGCCGGTCACGGTGGCAGCTGAAGCAGTCGATGTGGACGGCCGCGTAGCGGTGGCAGGCGCTGCAGAAGTGCTCCGGGCTGCCGTAGGTGGGGAGCGGCTTGCCCGGCTGCGCCGTCACGTGGCACTCGAGGCACTCGCGCAGGCTGTACTTGCCTCCGCGGATACCGCGCCGCAGCGTGTCGTCGCGCTGATGCAGGAGATAGGCCATGTGCTTGCGGCGCATCACCTCGGTGGGCTCCACGCACTTCTCGCCCTTGGCCGGCGGCAGCTTCGGCTTCGGCACCTCGGCCGCCGCCGGCCGCGCCATCGCCCCCAGCGCCACGAGGGCGAGGAGGGCGAGGGCGCGCCCCGTCTTGGCCGTCACTCCTCGCATCGGCTTCGCTCCCCCGTGCCCGGCCCGTGCCTCACTCGCCCAGGGCCATGTCGATGTAGCCCGTGGGGCAGACGTCGGAGCAGATGTGGCAGCCGATGCAGCGCGAGTACTCCGTGAAGACGTAGCGCCCCGTGGTGCGCTCGCTCTTCGGCACGCGGTGCACGGCATCCTGCGGGCAGAAGACCACGCAGTTGTCGCACTCGAAGCACAGGCCGCAGCTCATGCAGCGGTTGGCCTCGGCCTGCGCCTGCTCCTCCGAGAGACCCTCGCGGCGCTCCTCGAAGTGGCCTATGACGTCCTTGGCGTCGACCACGTGCTCCTTGCGCTTGATGCGGGGCGTGTAGGTGAAGTGCCCCAGGAACATCTTGTCCGTGGTGATGATCTCCTGCTTGGAGCGGTCCTCGTAGTTGTGGACCGCGAAGCGCGCCGAGGAGGTGCCGCGCACCTGCTCGTGATTGTAGGGCTCGGGCTCGAGGCCGGCCTCGCGCAGCTTGTCGAGCAGGTTGAAGTGGTGCTTGTCCACCTTGGGGCGCTTCTCGGGCTCCTCGCCCTTGAGGAAGCGGTCGATGCCCTCGACGGCGACCCAGGCCTGGCCGATGGCCGTGGTCAGGAGGTGCGGGCGCACGATGTCGCCGGCAACGAAGTGCTTGCGCCGGCCCGGGACGCGGTAGGTGCGGTCCGCCTCGATGAAGGTGCGGCCGTTGTCGAGGTCCTCGACGCCGCGCAGGTCGCCCTGCTGGCCGATGGCCGCGACGATCAGGTCGGCCTCGAGCTCGAACTCGGTGCCGGGCACCGGCACCAGGTTCATGTTGCCCTCGACCTTGCACTGGGCCATGCGGATGCCGCGCGCGCGGCCGTTCTCGTCGCGCAGCACCTCCAGCGGCATGACACCGTCCTTGAGGACGACGCCCTCGTGGATGGCCTCCTCGACCTCGTGCGGCTGGGCCGTCATCTTGTCGCGCGGGAAGACCGAGGTGAGCACCACGTCGCAGGGCTCTGTGCCGTAGGCGTCCTGCGACAGGCTGTGGTCGCGGATGACACGCTCGGGCAGCTCGGTGCTGCCGGGCAGGACCCCAAGGCGCCGCGAGACCGAGCAGACGTCGATCGAGGTGTCGCCGCCGCCGACCACGACGATCTTCTTGGGGACGTTCTTCAGCCGACCCTCGTTATAGGCGCGC
>WGBS01000245.1 GCA_015494165.1 Gammaproteobacteria bacterium
CTATTCCATCCGCGCCGCGCCCCCGCGGCGCGGATGGAATAGACCGCCCCGCCCGTTCGTTTCCATCAACGAGGGACACGGCCGCATGGCCCGCGGCCCGCGGCCGGGGCCGCAGGGAGGGCGGGCCGCTCCTGCGCGAGCGCCAGAGACACCAACGACAACACGACACGACGGCCACCGAGAGGAGGGTCCCCGAAATGGTTACCGAGACCGAAGAGGCCTGGAACGAGGAGGGCGAGGGCCCCGTCGTCAAGCCGATGGGGTGGAAGGAGCTCTACCTCAAGGAGGACTGGTGGGCGATCTACCTCGGCCTCGGCATCGTCATCGTCGCCACGCTGTTCTTCCTCAACGGGGGCAGCATCAAGTGGATCGCCATCAAGCCGGCGAAGTGGGCCACCCTGGACCAGCTCGGCGCGCACTTCACCGCGCACCTCGGCCAGTACCTCGCCAACTTCGTCCTGTGGCTGGTGATCTTCTCCATCAGCGTGCGCGCGATGGGCTTCCGGATCGCCGAGTTCATCCCTTCCTTCATGTTCGTCTACGCCGTGTCGGTCGTGATCTTCATGATCGGCGCGTGGGAGAAGGCGCACCACTACAACCTCGAGCCGCCGCTGGTGGCGCTGGTCCTCGGCATGCTGATCGCCAACGTCTTCCGGCTGCCGCGCTGGATGGACACGGGCTTCCGCGTCGAGTACTACATCAAGACCGGCATCGTCCTGCTCGGCGCCACCCTGCCCTTCACCCTGATCGTGTGGGCGGGGCCGGTGGCCGTGGTGCAGGCCTCCATCGTCTCCATCACCACCTTCCTGGTGATCTACTTCGTCGGCAAGAGCATGGGACTCGACCGGCGCCTGGCGGCCACGCTCGGCGCGGGCGGCGCCGTGTGCGGCGTCTCGGCCTCGATCGCCATCGCAGGGGCAGTGAACGCGAAGAAGGAGCACGCGCCCATCGCCATCACGATGGTCATCGTCTGGGCCATCGTGATGATCTTCTTCCTGCCGCTGGTCTCGCGGGCACTGCACCTGCACTCGGGCATCGCCGGCGCCTGGATCGGGACCTCGGAGTTCGCCGACGCCGCCGGCTTCGCGGCGGCCCAGGCCTACGGCGACCTCGCCGCAGCCCTGCCCGAGATCCCGGGCAAGGCGGACGACGCCGTCTGGGCCTTCACGCTCATGAAGGTCGTCGGCCGCGACATCTGGATCGGCATCTGGGCCTTCATCATGGCCCTGATCGCCACCACCCGCTGGGAGGTGCAGGCGGGACAGAAGCCCCAGGCCGCCGAGATCTGGTGGCGCTTCCCGAAGTTCGTCATCGGCTTCGCGATCGCCTCGCTGCTGATGACGGCGGTGACCAGCGGGCACAGCTTCGAGGAGTACACCAAGGTGGTGAAGCCGGAGCTGGTGGCCCCGATCAAGACCATGCGCACCTGGTCCTTCATCTTCTGCTTCTTCAGCATCGGCCTCACCACGCGCTTCCGGGAGCTCGCAAGCGTCGCCGCACGGCCTTTCTGGGCGTTCACGACGGGGGTCATCGTCAACGTCGCCCTCGGCTTCGTGCTCTCGGCGATGGTGTTCGCGGGCTACTGGAGCAGCCTCAGCCATTGACCGCGCTCGCGGGGCGCCGCAGGAGGCGGCGCCCCGCCTCCTTTTTGCCGGCGCCCGAGCGCCCCGACCGCAAGGTGAAAAGCCCGTGCGAGCCAAGCCCGCCTGCGCGACCTGCCGCCACTTCGGCAACGACCCGGCCTGGCTCGAGGCCGAGCTCCCGGGACTGCGGGTGCTGAGCTCGGGCTACGCCTCGGTGCGCAAGGAGGACGGGCTCTGCGCCCTCCACGGCGTCTTCGTGGGCGCCGACGGCGCCTGCGCGTCCCACGAGCCGCGAGCCCCGCGCCGCCACCCTCCTCCCCCGGTCCGGCATAAAAGAGACGGGGGCCCGCAGGCCCCCGTCGTCACCCACACCGTCGCGGCCGCTCAGCCGCCGGGGGTGGGCGGCATCATGCCGCGGTGGAAGACCCAGGCCACGAAATAGGCGATGGGGGCGATGATGACGAAGAGCGCGATGCCGTAGAGCGTCGCGAGCCGCCCCATGCCCTTCAGCTTCGAGAAGTCCGTGATGATGCCCATGCAGACGAAGGTCATCATGAAGAGCATCTTGCGCATGGGGCTCTGCACGACATTCGCCCCCTTCATGGCCATGTCCACCGCGTCGGCCCAGAACACGGCGATGCCCAGGTAGACGAACCAGGCGAGCAGATAGCCCAGCACGAACTTCGGGAAGCGGTGCCAGACCTCGGAGGCGCCCACGGTCATCTGCGTGGGATCGCGCTCCACCCGGTAGACCCAGATCAGCGCGAGGATGAAGGCCCACAGCCCGATGAACATGTCGATCCAGATCTTGGTGACGATGGAGGCGGTGAGGATCCAGCCCTCCTCCCAGACCTGGCCGGTCTCCTGGTAGTGGCGCGCGGTCATGAGCTGGTCGAGGATGGCGCCGGCGGCCGCGTCCGCGCCGTCGGTCTTGACCGTCATGCCCATGGCCGCGCCGTTGACGATGGGCTGGTTCGGCGCCACCGCCGTGTAGAAGCCCGGCAGCACCACCAGCTCGATCATGGCGAAGATGACGATGAGCATCGACACCATGGTCGGCAGGATGGGCCTGGCGCGGATGGCCCCGGCCGTGGCGATGGCCGCCGACACGCCGCAGATGGAGATGCCCGAGGAGAGCACCGCCGAGGCGTGGCGCGAGAGCTTGAAGCCCTTGCGCCCGAGCGTGTAGACGATGGGCCAGAAGAGGAGGTAGGCGACGAAGGTCGCCGCCATGCCGGCCACGGCGAGCTCGAAGGCGAAGCCGGCCGCCTTCATGGACATCAGGCCCACCTTGATGCCCAGGTAGACGATGGCGGTCTTGATGTACCACTCAGGCTTGGCGGCCTCGGACAGGAAGCGCGCGAAGCCCTTGATGAAGTTGCCGATGATCAGCCCCGCCACCAGCGCCAGGATGTAGGAGGCGCCGCCGCCGAGCGACAGGCCCCAGCTCATGCGGATGGCGTGCTTGGACATGTCGACCGCCTGCGCCGCGACCTGCGGGCTCGGGAGCTGCCCTTCCGGCACGCCGAGCTTCGCCAGCGCCTCCTTGATCTCCTTGGTGCACTTGTGCACCTTGGTCATGCAATAGACGTCTTCGCCGTAGACCTGCGGGGCGGTGATGGACTCGGCGGTCTTCGGCGCCTTCAGGTGCGCCTCGTGGCCGACGATCCACACGAACCAGGTGATGGCGAAGATGATCGTGAAGCCCACGACGAACTTGCCGACGTTGAGCTTCATGAAGTAGGCGCCGATGCCGGTGAGCGCCGTCCACACGAGCCAGGTCGTGATGATCGAGCCCAGCGGCCCGAGGCCCTCGTAGGCCTGGCCCGCCTTGCCGTGGGCGGTCTTGAGGAGCTTGCCCCAGGAGGGGTCGCTCCAGAAGCTCGACCACTCCCAGGTCTTGGTCTTGGCCATCCACCCGACGGCGTCGATTTCCCAGATGGACAGCAGGCCCATGAGGAACATGAACAGGCCGAGCCACACCGCCCACCAGTCCTCGGTGGACAGCATGCCCGAGTACCATCGACGATTTACCGCGCTCATCGCTAGGACCCCTCTGCTGTTGTCGTTGTCGCTTGTCCGGTGACCCCTGGTGGTAGCCTGCGGCGCCGGCCGCTAGACGCGGATCTCGACCCAGCGGTTGAAGTAGTGGTAGTGGTACTGGCGCAGCCACTGCGGCAGGGTGTCGAAATCGAAGCCCATGAACACGCGCACGCGGCTGCCCGAGGGGTAACGCCCGCTCCCGGCGAGGGCACGGCGCAGCGACTCGTCGAGCTCGCCCCAGTCGGCGCCCCGCGCCTCGATGCCGTCGGCCCGCACCACCCACTCGCGCCCGTCGTGGGTCAGCACCGTGTCGAGATCTGAACGCTTCATCGCGCTGCCGGCCTCACTTGAGGATGGTCACGTTGATGATCGCGCCGAGCACGATCAGGCCGGCGATGCCGATGCCGATGCTCCACCATACGAGCTTGGTCTCCCAGCTGTCCCAAGGCTCGCATTCGCCCAGGGCCGACTCGTCCACTTCCGGCGCGCGCTCGACCACCTCCTCCTCGGTGTGGGGCTCAAAGGGACTCTGACTGCTCATCTCGATACCTCCTCTGGTGCCGTGGAAGGTTCACGGAAAAGCGGCGCAAGGCGCGCGGCCGGCGAGGCGCGCGCGGGATGCACGCGCGCGGCACGCGCGCGCGGGTGGACCTGTGGGATGGGCGGACGTGGGGGATGCCACGGCGGAAGGCGTGGCGGACGTGACGGCCTGACCGTCAGCTCCCCCATTGGCGGACTCCTCCCCCGGCCAGCGCCGGGTGCCGCGGCGCGGAGCCCGAGGGCTCGTGCGGCGCGGCGTCGTTCTTCTGCTCGTTCTTGTCGTTGTGTTCGTCGTCCGGCCGCAGCGGCGCACGCCACGACCGCTTGTGGTTTTATTCAAGCATAAAGGTAGATGATCGTCTAATAGGCCCATTAGTTCAGAATATGGTGAAGAAAAGATGCCTCACGCGCACAGGCGCGGCGCGCTCGAGGCGCGATGCGGATCGCCCCGGCCGGCGCGGCACGAAGCGCCGGCACGGGCCGTGAGCGAAGGACGGGCGATCGTGGTGAGGGGTGCGGCGGGCCGCGCAACAAAAAGCGGCCCGGAGGCCGCTTCAACGCTTTGGTGGTCGAGGTCGGTGTGGTTGTTGTCGTTGGCCCCGGGCGAGCCGGGACGCGCCCGACTCTAGCCACACGGCACGCGCGGGTCAAGCGCGCACGCCCTTGCGGCGGCCGGCGGCGGGGACCTAGGATGCCGGGCCCGGGCGTGCCTCTGCAGCAGGATCCGATCGCATGCCGCTGTCCGGCGAAGACCCGCGCACCGCCTTCCTCTCGCTGCGCGCCTGGCGCACGCGGCTCGCCTTCTGGGCGGGCGGCGCGCTGCTCGGGGCGGCGGCCGTGGCATTCGCCGTCGGCGCCGAGCACGCCAACGCGGCCTTCCGCCTCGTGGTGGAGCGCTGGCCATGGGCGCCGGTCCTGCTGACGCCCCTCGGCCTGGCCGCCGTCGCCTGGGCCACCAAGCGCTGGTTCGCGGGGACCGAGGGCAGCGGCATTCCCCAGGCCATGGCCGCGCTCGAGATGTACGACGGCGAGCAGCGCGCGCGCCTGCTCTCGCTGCGGGCGGCGCTGGGCAAGATCGGCCTCACCCTCGCGGGCATGCTGTGCGGCGCCTCCATCGGCCGCGAGGGACCGACGGTGCACGTGGGCGCGGGCATCCTCTACTCGATCCGCGGCCTGGTGCCGCAGCCGCGCCACGAGGTCGAGCGCGGCCTGATCCTTGCCGGCGGCGCGGCGGGGATCGCCGCCGCCTTCAACACGCCGCTCGCCGGGCTCATCTTCGCCA